>CANRCO010000024.1 GCA_947629125.1 uncultured Bacilli bacterium
TACTCATATACATAATTTCTTGTTGTTGTTATTCCTCTATTCCAAAATGCATTATTCAATGTTTCTTTTAAACTTGCTTCTTCCCATTTGTTTTCATATGTATAATTAGGATAATCACATCCGTTTGGGTATGTATTAAAATCACATCTTGCATCCCAGGCCATCATTCCTATATCTTCATCTCTTATTATTTTCAATCTTGGAGTTTTTTCATCATCTGCATCTTTCATTACTCCTATTATTCGCCATAGGATTGGATCGCCTTTTTTATGTAATTGTGTACATTGTTTGTTATATTCACTATTACCTTCACAATCTTCTCTTGATGTATATTCTACTGTATATTCTCCTTTGTATATATCTTCATTACTATAACCAACCCAGATATCTGTAGGATATTCACCGTTTTCGATATCTACATAATTGTCTGGATTTTGCCCAATATATCTTAAATTGTTATCTGTTGTTCCATCATAGGCAAGTTGATCTGTTTTGGTTTTTGCTAACTCAGTAATTTTTTCTGTTGCTATTTTAGGGATTACAACATTTCCTGTTGCTACAATCATTTCTTTTGTTTCACTATTAAAAGAGGCATAACTTAAATATAATCTTACGCCAACTACTGCTAAAGTTAGTATAGCTACTATAGTAATAAAAGTTTGTTTTTTATAATTTTTTTTAATACTATAATCAAATTTTTTTAGGCTCATAATACAACACCTATATCCAACGCGAAATATATATTTTTCGCGTAGCAAATGTTACATAATCTTCAAATATATTTATTATACTATTGACAATAGCTCGTAAAACATCTTTAGTCTTCTTTATTCGAATAGTAAGCAATTGTTCTTTCATTTCTCTTCTAAATAAATTATCTTCAATATATTTATTAATTGCTTGGTCAAAATTCTTTAATAAATTTAAATCTTCAATATTATCAGGATTAATTTTAAAGACAAAATCTTCATAAAGACGAATTAATTTTTCGGTTATTACATCGTCTTGTGTATAATCTAAATTAACTATTTTATAAAAGTTTGGACAATACTTTAATATTTCTTTATTATTATGTTCCATGCTATTATCACCTTACATTAATTCTACTATATGAGAATAAAATTGTCAAAAAAAATTTTTATTGATATAATGATTTTAGAATGGAGTTACAAAATATGAAAAAGAAAAGAAAATTAAAAAAGAATGTCTATGTTGTAGCAGTTATTTTAATCTTTGTAGGATTACTTACCTTTAGTGGTATAAAAATATATAAAGATTATAAATATAAACAAACTTATGAATATAAACTATTAGAACATGGCTACGAATTAAAAGAAGTAAAAAAATTAGAAAAAACTTTTAAAGATAAAGACTTAGATTGGTTATTAACTATTCCCAAAAATAAAACAATTTTAAAATTAGTCGATGAAAAATATTTTTTAGCTAAAAACACCAAAGAATATTTAGATTATTATGAAGATAATGATGATATTAGTTTAGATATGGTTATAACTAAAATTAATACTCATACTAATTATGATTTTTATAACCATGATATTGATGTTGATACTTCGTTAAAATACTTAATTAATTGTAATAAATTTTATCATTTAGCTAAGGATTATGACCCAGGTGAAATTGTAACTATTCCAACTACTTATGCTTTTGGAACTCAAAAAATAGAAAAAACCACATATGAAGCTTACTTAAATATGTGGCAGGCGGCTAAAGAAGAAAATATTCATTTAATGGTTAATTCATCTTATCGTTCTTATGAAGAACAAGAAGAAATTTACAATAATTATAAAAGTAGTTATGGTGAAGATTATGCTAACAAATATGCTGCTAAACCTGGCTATAGCGAACATCAAACTGGTCTAGCTTTAGATATTTTTAGCTTAGATAATACTTCAACTAAAACATTCGTTAATTCTGCAGCTTTTACTTGGTTAACAAATAATGCTTATAAATATGGTTTTATCTTACGTTATCCTTTAGATAAAGAAAATATAACTGGTTATTCTTTTGAATCATGGCACTATCGTTATGTTGGTAAAGATGTTGCTAAATACATTCAGGAAAATAATATTACTTATGATGAATACTATGCTTACTTTATTGAAAAGTAAGTTTTTTTATTTAACATAATAAAAAGCTAAAAATATTAAAATAAACAAATATATACTTAAAGTAATCCAGCCGTTAATTATATCACTTTTTTTACTGCGGCCTTTAACTCCAACAGCCATTGTTGCTAAATAACCCCCTACTAAACCACCAATATGAGCGAAATTATCTATTCCTGATAAAGTAAAGCCAATGACTAAATTAATAATAATTATTGGTATTATTTGAGTACGAATAACTGTTCCTAAATATACTCGATAATGATAACCAAAATAAAGTAATGAACCTAATAAACCAAAAATTGCTCCACTAGCACCTACGGAAAGATTGTAACTAAAAATAATAGACATTAAACTACCACTAATAGCACTGATAAAATAAACTGCAATAAATTTAAGTTTACCTAAATAAGTTTCTATTTGACTACCAATGATATATAAAGCATACATATTTAATATTAAATGTAAAATATTAGCATGTAAAAAAGTACAAGTAATTAATCGATAAATTTGATGATGATTAACTACAGCTTCTTTTAAATTAGCACCCCAACGATATAAATTCAAAGCCGTATTACCACCAGTTATACTAGTTATAATAAACATCAAAATACAAGCTAAAATTAATAATAAAGTTACATAAATAAATTTTGGTTTAAAAGTTTCTTCAAAGATTTTATTAGTTTCTTCAGTTTTTTTATTAATACCGTTAGTAGCATCAACTAGCAATTCAAAGCCATCATGTTTATCTAATATTTTATCTTTTATTGTTGGAAAAATACTATTTAATTCTGGTTGTTTTTTTATTTCATCAACTGATTCAATAGTAATATTATCAATATTTTTTAAAGGTTTTAAATTAACACTATCACCTAAATCAAGAAAAATATTTAAAGTATTCATAGTAAAAGATAAAGTTTTTTTCTTAACTTGACGCATAATACTTCGTGTTTTATAAATATCATATTTTAATTGTTCATCATTATGAATATGATTAGCATTTATTCTAATTAATTTATAAGGACCTTCATTATTTTCTAACCAAACTTCGTCTTTTACTCCATTTACTACAATTGGAGTATAGTTACTTTCAGTTACAAAATAATGAGCTAACATAATTAAGATTTCATCTTTTTTTTGCATCATTACTGGCATAATTACCTCCTTGTTATATTATAAAATCATTAATCTAATTTCGCAATAAATTCTTGAAATTCCTTAGGTAAAGGACTAGAAAAATGTAAATGTTCTTTTGTAATTGGTTCTATGAAATCTATATCTGCTGAATGTAAAAATTGGCCAAATTCTGTTGCTTCTTTTTTATTATAAACTGGGTCATTATAAATTGGATAGCCAATATACTTCATATGAACTCGAATTTGATGAGTTCGTCCAGTTTCCAAATTTAATTTAACTAAAGTATAATTTTGATATCTTTTTAAAACGGTTAAATGAGTTACTGCTCTTTTACTATTTTCGGCAGTTACCGTCATTCGTTCCCGATTTTGTTTGTCACGTCCAATTGGAGCATCAATAGTAGCAGTATTAGATGGAAAAACACCACACAAAAGGGCGATATATTCTCTTTTTACTAACTTATTAGCAAAATCTTGAGCTAAGATTTTATGGGCTTCATTCGTTTTAGCTACTAACATTAGACCACTGGTATTTTTATCAATTCGATGAACTATTCCAGGTCGTTCATCACCACCAATATCACTTAAATTTTTAGTATAATACATTAATCCATTTACTAAAGTATTATTATAATTACCACTACCTGGATGAACAACTAAACCACTAGGTTTATCAATAACCATAATATTGGCATTTTCAAAAATAATATTTAAAGGCATTTCAACTGGAACAATATCATTATTTTGTTCTAAATTTTCATCAATAGTAATAACATCTCCCGATTTTACTTGATAACTATTCTTAACTGGTTTATCATTAACTAAAATATTATGATTATTAATTAATTTACGAATAAATTCTCGACTAAAAGTTAAATCTGGTTGCATTGCTAAATATTTATCTATTCTAAGTGCTTCATTTTTTACTACTAACTGCATGACGATCTTCTCCTTTAATAATTGCAAAAATTAAAAGAATAATTCCTCCAACAATACATATATCAGCTATATTAAATACTGGATAATTATATTTAAATATATAAAAATTTAAAAAATCTCGAACATAACCATAAATTAAACGATCTAATAAATTGCCACAAGTCCCTCCGACAATTAAACCAAAAGCTATGCTATTTCTTAAATTATTTTTAAATAAAAACATAAAACGAAATAAAATAACTAAAGCAATAAAGCTAATAATAACTAACATAATGCTATGATCATTTAAAATACTCCATGCTCCACCATAATTATAAGTATATGTTAAATAAAAAAATTTTTTAATTACGACAACGCTTTTGTCTACTACTAAATTAGAAGCTACTAAAGCCTTAATAATTTGGTCAATTAATAAAACAATAACAGCGATAGAAAACATTTTTTTATTCATTATATCACCTAAACAAAAGAATTATAACATAAACATAATAAAAAATCTACAGCTCAACAAGGATGACATCATCCCCTAATTTTTTAATTTGATCAAAAGAAATTGTTACATCAAAGGCACGAGAAAATCGCCGAAAAAATTTATTTTGTTCGACTACGAAATATAAAATTTTACCATCTAAATCAATTTCAACATCGATAATGCGCCCTAAATTATTACCATGTTTAACATTAATAATATTTTTGGCTTGTAAATCACTTAATCGCATAAGCTCACCTATTTAATTATATGTTATTTAATTAAACGTCTGACATTTTCTATAGCATTTTTTTCAATTCGCGAAACTTGAGCTTGGCTTATATTTAAAGTTTGGGCAATTTCAGTTTGAGTTTTTCCCATAATAAATCGCTCATTTAAAATATCTTGTTCTCTTTTTTTTAATTTAGCTAATGCATCATACAAAGCAATATACATTTCTTTATCGATATTATGATCTTTTTTATCGGCAATTTGGTCTAATAAATATAAAGTATCTCCTCCATCATTATATATTGGTTCAAAAATGCTAACTGGTTCTTTTAAACTATCTAGTGCATAATTTATTTGATAAGGTGTAATATCTAAAGCTTGAGATATTTGTAAAGTATCTGGTTCAATGCCATGCGTATTAAAATATTTTTCTTTAAATTGTAATATTTGGTAAGCTAAATCTTTAGTACTACGACTTACTCTTAAAGGTGTATCATCTCTTAAATATCTTCTAATTTCCCCATCTATTAAAGGAATTGCATAGGTACTCAATTGGGAATTATAAGATAAATCAAAATTATCAATAGCTTTTATTAAACCAATAACTCCGACTTGAAATAAATCGTCAACACTATGATTTTTACGATTACATTTTGGTAATATTTTTAAAACTAATTTTAAATTTCCTTCAATTAATTTTTGTTTAGCTGATGTATCACCACTTTTTAAACGTTTAAATAATTCTAAATTCTGTTGGCTATTTAAAGATACTAAATTATTCGTATTAACTCCAGTGATAACAACTTTGTTGTTGTTCATAAAAAAACTCCTTTCTACCTTTATTTTTGTTGTAAAAAGAAGTTTTTTATACATTAATATAATCTTTTAATTTCTATTTATAAACTATTTTTCCACAATAGTTGAATATTTTAATTCACCCATAAAACATGTTGGAACAAAGCCTGGTTCACTATTAATAACATCTTTAATTCGATTAACTATAGTAGCACAAGTTAAAAGTACTGTATCAGGACGATTTATAACTAATGTCGTATCAGGTTCTCCATTAATAGTCCATTCATTCTTATCAAAATCTTCGTGACTATAAATTTTTCCAATACATTCAGTTTCAATAGTAATTCCTTCATTAGTTATAGTTGTAACAACTGCACTCATACCGGTTGCATTACCACTTTTAACTGTCATATTTAATGTAGAGGAATTAATATCTTCTTTATAAGTTGTTGGTATACATTTTTGCGTTTGACTAGCAACAGTTAAACCTAATTTAGCACATAACCAACCATTAACATTCCACATATAACTTGGTAAAAATTCACCTTTATCAATTAATTTTTGTCTTTCACTTGAACTAATATTATCTGCTGCAGCAACATTTTTTTCAAATTCATCTAAAGTTAATCCAGCTCCATGAGCTTTAGCTAAAGCTATACCATAATCTTCAACATTATAAGAAGAACTACCTTTTATTTTAGTAATCTTATTAGTTGAACCAGCTATAGTTGTAATTAAATTACCCCAAAAAGCATCTTGATAACCACTACCAGTAATTGTACAATTATTAGCTTTGGCTAACTCGTCAATTTGTTTAGTTAAATTAGGATTAGAATTATAAGAATAAAAAGCTTCTTCACAAGTTGTAATTGCATTAATTCCTAATTTAGCACATAAAAGTAAACTATCTTTAACATCATCTAACAAACTCATTGTTGTAATAATAACAATATCTGGTTGCCATTTTTTTAAATACTCTTCAGCATTAGCTACATCCATAACTTTAATACCTAAGTCATTAGTTCCCATAATTTGACCAATATCTAAACCTATGACATCTGAATCAATATCTAAAGCTCCCACAATTTCCATATTGTTGTCTAAAGCATAACGCATTGTATAAACGCTCATTTTACCACAGCCATACTGTACTACTTTTATTTTTTTCATATTCACTCTCCTAGTCTTATTATAACAAAAAGTAATACAAATTATTATAAAAGTGATATAATAATGTCAAGAAGGTGAACAATGAAAATAGAAATAATAAAACCTAATCAAAATAAAAAACAAATTAATATTATCAATACTATTATTACTTTACTTTTAGGAATATTACTTTTATTTAATAATAATGATTTGATAGTCATTGCTTGTAAAGTAATTGGATTATTAGTATTTTTAGATGGTATCTATATTAGTATTAAAACGAAAAACATTAATATGGGAATATATCAAATTATAATTGGTATCTTACTATTTTTCTTGGCAGAATTTATTGAAACTAGTATTCGCATAATTATTGGCATTATTATTTTAATAATTGGAATAAATAAATTAATATGGACTATTACTTATGATAAGAAAAATTATTTAGTACTATTATTAGCACTTATTTTAATTGGTAGTGCCATCTATTGTATCTTTTTTCAAAATATAATTTTAAGTGTTATTGGGATTATCTTAATAATTAGTAGTATTCTTAATATGATTGAATATTTTAAAACTAGATAGTTATTATCTAGTTTATTTTTTGATTATATTAATAATATTATATTTTTTTAATAAGAAAAAGCCATATTCCCAATTATCACTACTTAAGATTTTATCAATTTCATCTTCAATTCTGGCTTTAGATAAATTGTTAATTAAATATGCATTTTGTTTTAATTTAATATCTAATGCGGCATCAATAGTAAAATTTAAAACAGTTGCCAAACGAATTGCTCTTAATATTCGTAAAGCATCAGTTGTAACATCAGCAACTTCTCTAATTGTTTTTGTTAATATATCAGCTTTACCATTTAAATAATCATGAATTTGTAAATCTTTATCTAATAATAAAGTATTAATTGTAAAATCTCGTCTTTTTAAATCTAAAATTACATCATCAATAAATTGAATATCTTTTGGAGTTCGTTTATGGTAATTTTTTTCAAGACGAAAAGTACTTATAGTATATGTTTTATCTTTAGTTTTAAAAGATAAACCAGCTTGTAAATAATTAACTTTTCCTTGAGGAAATATTTTAATTAAATCATTAACTTTAGCATTAGTACATATATCAACATCATTAGAATCTCTATCTAAAAGATAATCGCGAACAAAACCTCCAACGACATAAGCTTCAAAACCCTGATTAGTTATTAATTTTAAAATTTTTTCAATTTCTGAAAACATAAACAACCTTTAACTATTAATAAAATTAATTAAAACAGGTGCTAAAATTAATAATAAAACTAAAGGAACAAAGAAAATAACAGATATAGCACTTATTTTAGTTGGTAATTTAGCAATTTGAGCTCTAATATCTAATAATTGTTTTTCTCTTAAGTAATCTATTTGATTATATAGTGAATCAATAATACTATTACCAAAAATAGTTGATTGTGTAATATTTAATATCGTGTTATTAATTGTTTCACTAGGTATTCTTTGTTTCATATCTTCTAAACTTTCAGTTAAACTTTTACCTAATTTAATTTCATCTAAAGTTTTTTGAAATTCTGCAGAAATTTCATTATCAATATTACTACAAGTTAAATCTAAAGCTCCTTTTAAATTACGACCACTTTCTAAAGTTAAAGCTAAAACTTCAAAAAAGAATAAAGCTTCTTTTTCTAATTTTTTTCCTCTTCTTTTTATTTTATAATCTAAAACTAAATACTCACTTAAATAGTAAAATATTACAGTATATAACGGTGCTAAGAAAAAACCATATTTACTAACAACAATTGTTAAAAAGAAGATAAAAATACTTATTAATAAACGAATATTTAGTAAATCAATTGTATTATATTTACAATATACTCCGAGTAATTTGATTTTTTGATTTATCTTTTTAACAGTTTTTTCGCGATAAATTTTTAAGATTAAATTTTGTTTCATTGTAATTCCACCTTTAACAATTTCTTAATAATAAGGACATAACTAATATAGATTACAATAATTAATACCAAAACTATATAACCAATAGTAGTTGTATAAAGTGGTTTGAAATAACTTGGATTTAATAAAAGAATTATTACGGCAAAAATAAATGGTAAACTAATTAACAAACGAAAGACAAAAATACTCGAAGCAGTTAAACTATTAAGTTCATTTTGTAATTTTTTCTTATCAAAGAAAGATTTTTCAATCATTGAAAATACTTTAACTATATTTCCACCCGTTTTATTAAGTAAAGAAAGTGAAGAAGTTATATATTTAGCATCTTCTAACTTAACTCGTTCATAAAAACGATTAAAAACTACTTCAATACTTAATCCATAGGTTATATCTAAATAAATTTTTTGAAATTCATCACTAATTGGACCATCTAATTCATCACGAACTATTTCAATTGCTTGCATAATATTACGACCAGATTTAAAAGCATTATTCATTATAATTATAGCTTTTAATAAATCATCTGCTACTTGTTTACGTTTTTTCATAAATTGAATGTTAAGTCCAATATCAGGTAAATAAAATCCTAATATAAAAGTTACTAACAAAGATAATGGATTTAAATTTATGTATTGAAACATAATAGTTATAATATTTAAGAAAGTGAATAATAATGCAAGAAGAATTTTCATTGATACGTAATCTATGCCACTTTTAAATTCTTTTTCATCATAAGTTATATGTTTTTCATAGCGTTTACCATAATTTCGAATTACTACTGAATGTTTTAATATTTTAGAAAAAGCTCTAATTATTCGCCATAAATAATCATATAAAGAATCAAAATAAGATTTTTCAGTATCTTTTACACTAGAAATAGCAAATTTAGATATTCTTTTTTCTAGACGCATTGAACTTGATAAACGAAGAAAAAAGATTATTAAACTTATTAAAACAATTATCGAAATTATTTGTATAACTAAGACTTCCCAAATAACTTGACCTTGCATAATTTCACCTCCTTTTTATTTTTTTATAAAGATATCATCCACCTCAGTAATTCCTTTAGCAGTTATTTTTTTATAAACTTTAGGGACAAAGTCATGTAAAATATATTCACCATTAACTTCGCCATTATCAGTTAAACCAATTTGTTTGAAACTAAATATTTCTTTTAATTCAATTTCATTATCATTATTTATTTTAGTTAATTCACAAATACTTGTAACTTTTCTTTTACCATCACTCATTCTATCGATATTTACAACTAAATCTAAAGCATTAAAAATATATTCTCGAATGGCTTTAACTGGTATATCTAAACCACTCATTAAAACCATTGTTTCCAACCGGTGCAAGGCATCTTCTGGACCATTGGCATGTAAAGTAGTAAGTGAGCCATCATGTCCAGTATTCATTGCTTGTAACATATCAAAAGCTTCTTTACCACGAACTTCTCCGACTATAATACGGTCAGGACGCATTCTTAAACTATTAATAACTAAATCACGAATTGTTACTTCCCCTTCACTTTCATAATTCATCATTCTTGTCTCTAAACTAATAACATGTTCTTGATTTAATTTTAATTCAGCAGCATCTTCAATGGTTATAATTCGCTCATGAGAATTAATAAAAGAACTAAAAACATTTAAAAGCGTTGTTTTACCACTACCCGTTCCACCACAAATTAAGATATTTAATTTGGCTTCAATTGCAGCTTTTAAAAAACGAGCCATATAAGGAGTCATTGAACCAAGACGAATAAATTCATCAATAGTTGCCATTGATTCTTTAAATTTACGAATAGTTACAACTGGTCCTTTAGTAGAAAGTGGCGGAATAACCGCATTAATTCGCGAACCGTTAGCTAATCTTGAATCAACCATTGGATTAGATGCATCGATAGTTCGTCCCATTGGTTGAATCATTCTTTGAACAGTTCTAATTATATGTTCATCATTAATAAAACTAATACTATCATCTTTAATTATTTGACCATCAATTTCAATATATATTTCTTTTGGCGAATTAACCATTATTTCTGTAACGTTTTTATCTTCTAATAATTCACTAATTGGACCATAACCATTTATTTCATTATCAATTAAATTAAATAAGTGACTTCTTTCTAAATTAGTTAAATCATAGCCTTCAATAGTAGCATCTATTTCATCATTAATCCACTCATTTAACAATTTATCTTGAGGCATTTCTTTATCAATTAAATTTTCGACAATTTTAGTTCGTAAAGTATCTAGTAATTTTTTATCAGGAAATATATCATAATCTGATACTGGTGTAACAGTTACATTTTTCTTTTCAATTTCAAAAGCCTTTGATAAACTACTTTTCAACTGCTTCACCTTCTTCTTTTAACAAATTTTCAGCAATGGCCATAAATGTTGCATATTCTTTATTGAAAACATTCGGCATTTTTGACTCAAGAGTTATAATTTTACCTTCCATAATATATGTATCTATATTTTTAATAAAGAAATTACCTGATAATGTATAATCAATATTAGTTTTTAAAATATTTTTTATATCGTATAATGTAAAATATTTTTTATAAGGGTCACGACTATTATTAAGTAAAATTTTATAATTATTTAAATTAATATCTCTAAATATACTAATTAAAGATTTCATATTTTTAATATCTAAAGGGTCATTAGTAACCATAAATAAAATTTTATCAACTATATCTAAAGTTAAAATATTAAATTCATTAATAAAATGATTAGTATCTATAATAACAACATCATATAAATATTTAGCTTTATCAATAATAATTTCTACATATTTACTATCAATTTTCATTCCTTGGCGAGGGTCTTTAGGACTAGGTAAAATATCAATGTTATCCATAACTTTAGTAACATAATCGTTAAAATCATGATAACGATTGTTAGTATAATCATCCACAAAATTATAGATGTTTTTTTCAAATGGTTTATTTAAAGCTAAAGCTATACCTCCACCAGAAAAATCCATATCAATTAGCAAGACTTTTTTATCTAATGTTTTAAATATTCCAGCTAAATTTATCGCTGTAATAGTTTTACCTACGCCACCTTTAGCTGAAAATATACATAATGTTTTACCTTTTTTTCTTTTCACTAATCTCACCTTTATTCTTTTTCAAATATTATTTTACCATCTTTTTCATAAGCCGTCATGTTTATTTTTACTTCATATTTTTTAATACCGATTATTTGACCAAAAATACTATTTAAATCATAATTGTTTTGAATACTTAATTTATCATCATTTAAATTAATTTTTAAATTTTTAGTTGCAATATTATTTTTTTCATATAAATCTTTTATTTCTTTATCTAAATCAATTGTATCTTTCTTTTTATATACATCTTTTATTATTGTTTTAGTTGTACCAATTAATTTAGTATTTTCACTCATTAAAAAACCCGTATCAACAATAAATGCCAACATCATAATAAATAAAGGAATTAATACTACAAAAAATACTAATGTCTGGCCTTTACGATTCATAATTAATCACTCTTTTTACTTCAACTTCATAATCTTTACCTAAAATTAAATTTAAACCAGGAGTCAATATATCCATTCTTTTATCAAGGGTAAAAACAATATATTCATTGTTACTATTACTTACCTTTAATTCCACATCTGGATTATTTAAAGATATTTCACGATTAATGTCCTCATAAGTTTTATCACTTTCATAAGCAGTAATGACATTATCCATAATACTTTCTAAATTATTTTTGGCAAATACTATTTTGCCAATATCAATACCACATAATAAAAGCATAATAAATACTGGTAAGATAATTACAAATTCTACTAAAGCTTGACCCCTTTTATTCATAATTCACCACCATTTATTTTAAAAGTTCATCTATTTCTTTTTGTTTTTTACTTTGACAAGTACCATCGCCAGGTTCTTTACCTTCCACATATTCTTTTCCAACTAAATTACATGATGTTTTCGTTATAGCATCTTTTAAATAACCGCCAAAATAATTAATCAAAGCTATTGCTATAACACTAATAACAGCAATAATTAAAACATATTCTACTAATGCCTGCCCACGATTATTTAGCTTAGTCATTACAAACCACCTCTATAATAATAATGATAAACCATTCACTTAATAAAGTCAATTTTTAGTCAAAAAAAAAAGATTATTTATTTATCTTTTTAACTCGTTTTATATAATATTGAGGATTATGAAATTTACGGCTTTTAAATTCAATGGCTTTATGTAATTTTTTAGCGAATTTATGATTATCTAAAAATAAAGCAGTAGCAAATAATTTTTCTAAATCATCTTCAGTATAATCTTTAATTAATTCTCTTATTTCGATTGGTTTATAATTATTATCTATAGCTGTATAAATTAAATTTTCATATTTTGATATATCATTATTAGGATAAGCTTTTATTGTTTCATTAATTACTTTTGTATATTGTTCATCATCCAAAATATTACGATAAATTAATCTTTCTTTAATTGATATTGTATCTTCAAATCCATGAAAATGTTTTTGTTCAACTTTAATTTTAAAATTAAGAGCACGAGTATTAATTAAAACACTACATACTTTAATTAATAAATATTTATATTTTTTTAAATCATCTTTACTAGCTAAACTAATTAATTCTATTAATTCACTATAACCTAATTCATTAACACTTTCTAAAATACTTTCAAATTTTAAATTTGAATTAACAATTATATTTAAAATAGTCTTTAAATGTTTTTTTACTTCTTCTGGATTATCATTTTTACTTTTTAATAAAAGGTTAATAGCTTCTACATGTTTTCTAATAATATTGTTAATCATAATTATTCCTCCTATTTATCACGTAGACCATATTTTAAAACAAAAAAATAAAAAAAGCAATAATTATTTAATATTGCTGACAGACTGTTGACAAAGTCGAAAGAATTTTTGAAAACAGTCTTTTTATTTTGAAAAAAATGATATATAATGAAAATG
>CANRCO010000025.1 GCA_947629125.1 uncultured Bacilli bacterium
CCGGATGTCCTTTAGGAATATTTAATAATTCAAAGTTATATTTATCTTCTTCAATCTCTGGTCCATCTACAACATCATATCCCATTGACATTAATAATTCTTCAACTTCTTCAATAACTTTTTCTAATATATTAGGAGCTCCACTAGTTACTTTAGTAGCTGGTAAAGTTACATCAATATATTCTCTTGCTAATTTTTCATTAAGAATATTAGTTTCAATTGTATTTTTCTTTGTTTCAAATAAATTATTAACTTCATTTTTCAAATTATTAAGTAAAATACCAAAACTTTTTTTATCTGCTGGTTCTAAATCTTTTAAATAAACACTTAATTCAGTTATTAAACCTTTTTTACCTAAATATTTCGGTTTAATTTCATTTAAATTATTAAGGGTATCTACTTCATTTAAATCGTTAATAAGCATTTGCTTAATTTCTTTAATTTTCTTATCCATTTTTTCCTCCTAGCTTAAAAAAACAGTAATCATCCATTAAAGGACGAATTACTGTTAAATCCGCGGTACCACCTTTGTTCTAATTTATAATTAGCACTCTATTATGATTAACGCTCAATGACGATTTGACTCCTTTATTTGAAATTCATTTTATTAAATAATCTTAAGTAATTTCCAGCCTTAGATTACTTTTCTCTTTTAAGTATTTAATAAAACTACTTAGATAAAATCATAATCAATTAACTGTATTTTATCATTGAACTAACATTTTGTAAAGTTTAAAACATTTTTTCCACGTTTTTAGGAACTTCATCATTGACTATTTTAGCAACAATTTTTTCTTTTTGTTCCTTTGTAACTTTTTTACCAGTCATTTTACTTAACACATCAATAACTTCTACTAAAGATTTTTCATCTTTCATATTACCATTTTGTAGTTTTTCTGCTAAACTAAGTATTGTGTTTTTATCAACATTTGTTTTTTTTTCAACCTTTTTAAAAAATTCATCACTTAGTTTCAATTAAATCACCCTACTAAATAATATGATTGTTTTTGTAGGTTGTTACTTAAAAAATATATCATCAGGTTTTAAATCAAAAACCTTTGCTATTTTTATAGCTGTATCATAATATAATTTTCGTTCACCAGTTTCTATTTTATAATATTGTGATTTGCTCATAGCTAAAATATCAGCCATTTTTTGATAAGTATAATGCTTATCCATTCTAAGTTTTTTTAATTTTGTTAGTATTTTATCATTCATTATTTGCTTCCCCATTCTCTATAAAAATATACTATTAAAATTTAAAAAAGTCAAATTTTGTGTAGTTATAAATAGGTGGACATTTTAAGTCAATATAAATATATTTTATGTAAGGAGGAGCAGTATGACTTCTAGAAAAATAATTGGTATAAATCTTAAATATTATCGTTATCAATCAGGTTTATCCCAAGAAGAATTTTATAATAAATATCATTTATCACCTAAGTATTTAGCTTGTGTTGAACGTGGTGAAATTAATGCAACTATTGACTTTTTAGATAAAATTTGCAATGCTTTAAACATTAGTTTAGCTGATTTAACAACATTTGATGAAAATAAAATAATTAATTCTAAAAGAATTGATGCTAAAATAAAAGAATAAAAATGAATTTATTTTTCATTTTTATTTTTAAATTGTAAAACAATTGGTGTTCCTTGTAAATCAAAATTTTTACGAATGGCATTTTCTAAATATCGTTCATAACTAAAATGAATTAGCCCTTTATTATTAACTTGAAAAGTAAATTTTGGTGGGCAAATAGCAGTTTGACTAACAAAATAAATTTTTAATCTTTTTCCTTTATAAGATGGTGGTTGGTGTAAAGCCACCGCATCATTAATAACATCATTTAATAATGATGTTTTTATTTCTTTATGATTATTATTATAAGCATTAACTATTTCTGGCATTAAAGTATGAATTCTTTTTTTCGTAAGAGCTGATAAAAATACTACATTAGCATAAGTAAGAAATTGAAAATTATTAGCAATGTCTTTTTGCCATTTTTTTATGTCTAAATTGGGATTTTCCACTGTATCCCATTTGTTTACTACTAATACTATTCCCTTACCTTTTTGGGTTGCATAAGAAGCTATATGTTTATCATGTTCAATAATTCCAGTAACAGCATCGATAACTAAAAGACATACATCACTACGTTCAATTGCTCGCATACTACGAATTAAACTATATTTTTCAATATTTTCGTAAATTTTTCCTTTTTTCCGAATTCCTGCTGTATCAATAGCTATATAATCACGTTTATCATAAGTAAAACGAGTATCAATGGCATCTCTAGTTGTACCTGCAATATTACTAACAATTACCCTATCTTCATTTAATAAGGCATTAATTAAACTACTTTTACCAACATTTGGTCTTCCAATAATACAAAATTTTAAAATATCTTCGTCTTTTTCCTCTTCTTCTAAAATATCAGAAGTAATTTCTTCTAATAATTTAGTAAAGCCTAAATTATGTTCAGCACTAATCGGCATGATATTTTCAAAACCTAATTCATAATAATTATAAATATTATTTACTCTTTGTTCATTATCAATTTTATTAACCAAAACAATTACTTTTTTATTAGATTTAATTAACATATCTCTAATTTTATAGTCATTACTATCTAATTCAGTTTTACCATCAATTACAAATAATATAACATCACTTTCATCTATAGCCAGTGATGCTTGAACTTTAATATCTTCATTAAAATTTTCTTTACCTAAATCAATACCACCTGTATCAATTAAATCAAATTTTTTGTTTTTATAAGTTACTTGACCATATATACGGTCTCTAGTTATACCAGGAGTGTCTAAAATTATTGATTTTTTTTCTTTAATTAAACGGTTAAATATACTGCTTTTACCAACATTAGGTTTACCAATTAAACAAATTGTTTTCATTAGACTACCTCCTTTTATTTTTAACAAACTTTTGCATTAAAAGTTGCTTTATATCGCTTGTTTTTTACTTTTATACTTACTTCACAAGTAGTTAACTCTTTACTTGTATCTTTGGGATTAATTACACAAGATGAACTACCTGAAGGACATTTATTATCTTTAGCACTGTTCTTATCATTTACTATATATCCAGCATCAAGTAAATCTGTAACAGATACTGAAATTGTTCCACCAGAAGGAATCTCTCTTGGATTATCCTGAATATATTTAATAGCTGCTGATTCAATAGAAGCGATTTTAGTATTATATGCTTTTTCCTTACTACTATTAGCTACAGCAGTAGTACTGATAAACGCAATTGTAGCAATGATTCCAATTATTACAATGACTGCTAACATTTCTACTAATGTAAAACCTTTTTTCATCAAAATACCTCCTAACAACTAGTTTCATATGTTGCTGTTACACGATTATTAACAACTTTTACTGTAACACCACACATATGCTTAGATTCATCTCTAGGGTCAGCTAATATACATTCTATCTTTTCATTATCTGGTTTACTGCCACATTGTTTATTAATATTTTCATTATCAGCATTAATATATCCTGCTAAATATAAATCTTTAATTGAAACATATAATCCAGTACTTCCTTTACTTACAACTTGACTATAATTTGATTCACCATAATCTATTGCAGCACTTTCTAGTGTTTTAACTTTTGCATCATATTCTTTATTGTTAATATTCTTTTTAATAGCTCCAACTCCAGCATAACCTGCTACTGCTAATACACTCATAATTACTAAAACTGCTAATATCTCAATCAATGTAAAACCTTTTTTATTCATTTTTTCTACCTCACTTAAATTGTTTTTTCAATTAAATCTAAAACTTCATCTTTTCCTTTTTTTGTCATAGTTGAAAAAGGAATGAAATTTTCTTCTTCAGTTAATTTTAAAGTATCTTTAATTAATTTATCTTGTTTAAATCGATTACTTTTAGTAACTTTATCGTATTTAGTAGCAATTATTTGAACATCCAAATTATAATACTTTAAAAAATTATACATTAAAATATCATCTTCAGTTGGTTTATGTCGATAATCAATTAACATAAATACTTTTTTTAAATTACTACGATTTTTAATATATTCTTCAATCATTAACCCAAATTTTTGTTGACGATCTTTACTAGTAATAGCATAACCATAACCAGGAACATCAACAAAATAAAAAGCATTATTTAATAAGTAAAAATTTAAAGTTTGAGTTTTACCAGGTTTCGAACTGGTATGAGCATAATTTTTTCGATTGACAATTGTATTAATAAAACTACTTTTACCAACATTACTTCTACCTACTAATAAGAATTCTGGTAAATTATCTACAGGGTATTGACTAGTCCGAACAGCAATATTTTTTAAATCGACAGTATTTATTTGCATTAAATCTCACCTGATATCATTATAAAGCATAACGTTTTTTTTTGCAAATTATATATTTAGCAAGAATAAAATTAATTGAGGGGGTATGCACTTTGTTTCAAAATTTTCCACCTAATATAAATCCCCAACTTTTTTCGATTTTAGCAGTTGCAGTTGGTGCAGCTATTGTTGATGATTTTGACGTTAACGAACAAAATTCAATCGGAAACTGGGTAATTTTAGTCGGCCAATATTTACTTACCTATGCAGCCCAGCAAGCTCTAATTGAAGGACGAATTGATAATTATAATGTTAATATAAATAGTCGTAAAGCTAAATCTGGAGGTTCACCATATACAAGTAGCCATAATAAAAGTAATCAAAATCAAAGAAATGAAGTTGATTACTTATTAAGAGCATTACAAAGAATGCAACAAGAAATAGAAAAAATTAAAGAAACAATTGATGAAAATCAATCATAATTTATTTAAACTCTTTAAAAAATCTTTACTATATAAATATAAACCTGAATAACGGTCATAATATGTATTTAAAAAATTATTAATTTCATTTTTTATATTATTACTTATTTTTAAATTACTAATACTTTTGATATCTACATAATAATACATTCGCAACATTTTTAAAACTTTCGAATCTACAATTCGTTCATTTTTCAAACAATTAGCACAAATGTAACCTCCAGCATCACCATCAATTGTCACAATATTAGTAGTATTTTTACAACGACAACAACTTTCTAAATTTAGTCCTATTCCTAAATGTGGTAAGTATTTTATTTCTAAGATATTAGTTAATACTAAAGGATCCATTTTTTCATTTAACTTTAAAACAGTGTTAATAAAATCATCATAAATCTCTTTAGAATTACTTTGTTTAATTACTTGTGTAGTTAATTCAGCCATATAACTTAAATAACTTATAGAAGTTATATCTGATTTTATATTTGTTAAATTATTTATTATATCTCCATCTACTAAAGTAGATAATTTATTTGGTTTATATATAATATCAAAATAACCATATGTAAATTTTACAGTATATGGTCTTAATTTACTTTTAATTGTTTTAGCACCTTTACATAAAAGATGAATTAAACCATATTCTTTTGTATATAAATTAACTATTTTAGAAGTATTAGAATAAGGGCTTTCTTTTAAAATAATACCCTCAACTTTTGTTAGCATTTTAACCCTTCTTTGCAATTTTTTTATATTCTAAATAATCAATTACTTTTCCCGATTTTTTAAATTTATCCCAGGCTTGTTCTTTATTCATTTAACATACCCATCCCTTCATACTTAAATTATGGGCATATTATTTATTTTTTATTCATTGTTCATAAAACCAAGTTCAGCAAGATATTTTTCTTTATCTTTCCAATTCTTGATAGTTCTTACATATAATTCTAAATAAACTTTTTTATTCAATAATTTTTCCATGTCTTTACGAGCTAAAATACCAATTTCTTTTATTCGTTCACCATGTTTACCAATTATTATTTTTTTAATTGAATCACGATCTACTATAATATCTATATAGACATTAGCAATTTTTTTCTTATCTTCAAAATTTACTATATGACATGTTAAACTATGAGGAACTTCTTCAATAGTTTTCTGCATTAATTTTTCCCGAACTAATTCACTTAACATAAAATTTTTACTATTATTAGTTACAATATTTTCATCATAATATTTTATATCATCTGTTAAATATTTTTGAATTACTTTAATTAATTGATCAATGTTATCATTTTTTAATGCACTTGTTGGAACAATATCAGCAAAAGAAAATATATCTTTATATTCAGTTATTCGAAATAATAAGTCTTCATTAGTTAATCTATCTATTTTATTTAATACTAAAACAACTGGTACTTCACTTCTAGTTAAATTATTTAAAATCATTTTATCGCCTTTACCAAGCCCAGCTTCTGCATCAACGACAAATAAAATTACATCAACATCTTTAGTAACAGTATAAGATTGTTTATTTAAAACTTTCCCAAGTTTATTTAAAGGACGATTAATTCCAGGAGTATCAACAAAAACAATTTGCAAGTTTGGTTCATTATAAATTCCTTGAATTAAATTACGAGTAGTACCGGCTTTATCACTAGTAATCGCTATTTTATGATTAACTATTGTATTTAATAATGTACTTTTACCGACATTTGGTCTTCCAATAATACTTACAAATCCACTTTTCATTTTTTATTCTCCTAACTAAATAGTTCTAAAATATATGGTCCAAAAACAAACATAGCAATAACGATAGCAACAAAACTCATAACAAAACTGGCTGCTGAACCGCAATCTTTAGCTATTTTAGCTAAAGGATGAATATCAGTTGTAGTTAAATCAACTGCTGCTTCAATGGCGGTATTAATTAGTTCCATACCTAGTATTGCTCCTAAAGCAATAAAAACAATTGCCCATTCAGAAAATTTAATTTTAAAGAATATTCCTAAAAGCACTGTTAATATTGAAACAAAACCATGAATCCATAAACTTTGTTCATAACGGTAAGCATAATATAAACCTTCAATAGAATATTTAATACTTAAAAAAAATCTTCGAGGACCAAAACCTTCTTTTTTATCGCGTAATATTTTCTTCATTTAAAATCAACTCCTGTAACGCAAACATAACCTCTTCTTCATCTTTATTCATATGGTCATACCCGAGTAAATGTAATAAACCATGCACAGTTAAAAATGCTAATTCTCTTTTTTCACTATGCTTATAATCTATAGCTTGCTTTTGCATTCGGGGTATACATATATAAATATCTCCTAAAATGCGAAATTTGTCAAATTTTATTTTTGAATTATCTTCTAAAGCAAAGCTAATTACATCAGTAATACTATCAACATGACGATAAGTCTTATTAATTTCTTGAATTTTCTTTTCATCAACAAAAATTATAGTAAATAAGCAGTTTTTAACTTTTTCATGTTTTAAAGTACGTTTAATAACTTTTTTTAAATAAGCATAATTTTCATGGTACCCATATTCATCAGCAATATCATACTTAATCATTTTAAATTAATAAACCTTTCCAAATATTAGAAAAATATATGAAAAATAATACTATTATAATGATACATAAGATGTTATAAAATAAATCACTTTTTAATACTTTTGGTAAATGATTATTAATTGCATTTAAAGCAATGAAAAGTAAAAATCCAATAATACCACCACATATATTTAAAATAATATCATCAATATCGAATGAACGACCTATTTTTAATTGAACTACTTCAACAGTTGTACTAATTATTAAACATATTATAAAAATTGGAGTTATTTTTTGCGATTTAATATATTTGGTAATGAATAGACCTAACGGTATAAAGATAGCAATATTACCTAAAACATTAGTAATAAAAAGTGGACTACCCCATTTATAACGGAATATTTCCGTAAAAGGAACTAAATTGAATCCCCCATTAGTATTATTTAACTCGGTACTTATTAAAAGTTGAAACAATAATAAGATATAAACAACAAATAATAAACCAGTAAATTCCTTATAAAAAATTATTTTTTCATGATTTTGGATTAAATAGGCTATTCTAATTGTTACAATGACAACTAAAAAGATGGTAAGCATCGGCCAAATATCAATTAAAGCATCGACTAAAGTATCAACTCGCATCACTATTCTCCTTATTCTTTAAAGCATTTGCATCATATTTTACACTTTTACTAATAAGCTTTTCAACTGATGAAAATACTACTACTTCCATTTTACTATTATTTACTGTTTTTTTCAAAACTTTTTGTGACAAAATTCGTTCATTATCAGCAATTTGTAAAGATAATTTTTCTTTAGCTAATTCTAAACTTTTTTTAATCGCCTCTTGTTCAGTGTATTTTTTCTTACTAATAGTTAATTCATAATCGGTATTTAAATATATAGAGATGCCAAAAATTGTAAATAGTTTTTTGCTTTTTGTTTCGTAAGAATCTAAACGGTTGCGAAAAATTACTCCTCGATTTTTTTTATATTCATAACCTATATTAAATCGTTTTTTCCCCGTATATTTTTTATTTGTATAATTTAAAGGTAAATTAACATTAACTGTATACCAAACTTCACCATAAACTTTCCCACTAGCACAAACATTATTTTTTACTTCTTCATTAAAAGTAATCTCACCACTAATTAAAATATCATCCTTTTTAACTGCAGTATTTACTCCAACTAATGGAACACCTTTGACCGGAATTATTTTAGTTACAATGGCATTATTAGTTGCAATTAAATGACAACTTGAAGGATTTTTCTTTTCCTTAGTAATAATACGTTGTTCAATTTTAACTTGATAAGTCATACCTACTACTTCAATTTCTAGCCATTCTAAATCTTGTGGATACATTTTTAAAATCTCTTCTTTAATTTTAGTAATTTCATCATAACTTTTTTTTAAAGTAAATCTTTTTATTCCTTTTTCTTCTAAGGCATTAGTTACAATATGTCTAATGTATTTATTAGAATGCACAACATTTACATTTAATATTACATTAGTTAAAAAAAATAAAAGAGCTAAACCTACTAAAATAGCTATTAAAAAGATATGAAATAATTTTAATTTATTTTTTAAGTTAAAAATTCCTAAATCACTTAATAATTCAATATCATAATAAAATAAAGATTTTTTTATTTTTAAATAGCTATTATAACTAATTTTAATTATTATAAATTCTGAATTATAACTTATATTATATATTTTAATATTTAAATTATTTAACTTAGTAATTAATTTATTATAATTTTTAGTTGTTATTTTTACTAAAACATAATGATTTATAAGTTTATTCATATATAAACCTCAAATCTGTTACTTGACCTTTAATTAATATTTCTTGGTCAAGCATTTTATTAACTAAAAAATTTTTACCTTTAATAACAAGTTTAAAATTTTTGATTGTAATTACTACTTGTTCATCACTAAGTTGATTTATCATACTATAATTATATATATGAAAATAATCTTCATAAAGATTTATCACATAATTTTGATCTTTAAAATAATTTTTAAGGTTATTAAACATAAAGTAATCACCTAAAAAATTATATGATTTAATTTTTTTAATTATTAAATTTCTTTTCAATAAATAAAAACCCAATTTCTCGGGTTTTTATTTTAACAGTAATTTTTAGTAAATCCACGGCGGATTGCTGAACCAATAGCTCTACCTAAATCTAATAAAAATGTTGCACCACGGGTAATAGCATTAATATAAGAGGCTGATAAAGCACCACCTTTTAGTTCAACTAGTTCTCGGTTATTTAATAACATAATTTCCTCCTTTTAATTACATTTTAATGGTCGAAAAAAACCATCTAAAATTCCCGTAACTAGTACTCCGATAGCTAAAATACCTAAAGCAATTGCTGATTTAGCTACACCGCCACAAATTTCTACTGTCTCTTTGTCGTTTAATATTTGCATTCTTTACTTCCTTTCCAACATTGACCTTTATTTTTATGATTTAAAAATAAACATTTATCAAATAATATCTCTTGATTTTTATGAGATACATAAATAATTGTTTTATTATTAAAATATAAGCGAATATTTTTTATAATTTTTTGCTCAGTTAATAAATCAACTTCACTTAAAGCTTCATCTAAAATAAGAATTTTAAAATCTTGTAATAATGCTCTTGCTAAAACTATTCTTTGTCTTTCTCCTCCCGATAAATTAGCAGCATTTTCTAAAATTAAAGATTCATATCTTAAAGCTTTTTTATCAACTATTTTATCAACTAAACAAATTTTACAAATAGTATTAAATTTATCAATAGCTATATCACGATTAAAAAGAATATTATTTCTTATAGTATCAGGATATAAAGATTCTTTCTGACCAACATACAAAATATTTTTTCTTATAACTTCTAATGGATAATCAAAGACACTCACTCCTCCTATTATGATATTTCCTTGTTGATTATCAATAGTTCTAGTTAAGATTTTACATAATGTACTTTTACCAGTTCCACTTTCTCCTTTAAGCATTATATGGGTGTTTTGCTTAATATAATAAGAAAAATTATTAATTACTTTTTTAAATGGATTATAAGCATATGTTAAATTTTTAATTTCAATATCTCCATTACAAAATTTTTCATCAGTTGCTTCAAAATTTTCTTCAGAAATATCCATAAATTCACTTATCTTATAAAATGAAGCTTTTATATAATAATATTTAGGAATAAGACTAATTATATTTTTAATTGGATCAAATAAATAAATTAGTAAATTATTAAATGTAATTAATTCTAATACATCTAATGAACCCTTACTTATTAAATAAAAACCATAACTATTTATAAAAAATAAACCAAATTCGTAAACAGTCATTTTACAATTTTCATAAAAATTAACAAAATGATTAAAAGTATAATTAAAATCTAAAAAGTTAAATAATTTTTTCTCACTATTTATAATGATATTGGATGTAGCACGAAGATTTTTTATACTATCAATCATCTCCACATTATGTAAAATTTCTGAATTAAATTCACTTTCTAAATCGATATTTTTTAATACTTTTTTATAAATAGTTTTACTATAAACACTACCAATTATAAAATACAAAAGTAGTAAAAAACAAAGGCAAAAAAATAATTCTTTTGTAATTTTATATAATATAAATAGTGCAAATAGGCCCATAATAGAATCGAGAAAAACAATAACTAATATATCCATAATTAAATTTCGTATATTACTAAATTCATTTATTCTGGTCATTATTTCCCCAGCACTTCTATTATGAAAAATATTTAAAGGAAGTAAAAAAAGATGCCTTATAAAACTATCAAGAGATTTTTGATCAATATTCTTATTTATATTCAATTCTAATTTATTTTTTAAATAATTAAAAAATATCTTAAAAAAGGTTAAAACAAAAAATATCACTACTATCAAAAATAACATTTGTCGTTTATTTTCAATGATATTAATACCAATTTGAAAATATAGACTGCAAAAAATAGAAATAAAAGTTAATAATAAACTGGTTATAAACAACTTTATTAAAGAACTTTTTTCGTATTTTAGAAGTGTAAAAAAAGTATTTATAATACTAGTAGGCTTACTAATCATGAGAATTTTATTAATTGGGTGAAAAATCATTAAGTTCTTGGTCCACAATTTATTAAATTCTTTATCTTTCATAATTACTTTTCCTTTATTAGGATCCATAATTATATAATTATTTTTCTTGATTTCATAAACAACGACAAAATGATTTAAACCATTTTGATATTTTAGGTGTGCGATACAAGGAAAAATAATATTTTCATTTGATAAAGAATCCACTTTTATTCCATAAGAATCAAAACCATATTTTTTAGCAGTTTTGATTATATCATATGCACTAGTACCTTCAATAGTAGTATTACAATCTAATCTCAGTGTTTCAATAGGAACATAGCCACCATAATGAATTATAATTGATTGCAATGCCGCTACACCACAATCTTTTAAATCATGCTGGCGAACTATTTCATTCTTTTTCATTTTACCTCCTTCACTAGTTATATTACCTTTGTGTTTTTTAATTTCCTTCAAAAAAAATGTTTTTTTATATAACTAATAAAAAAACACCAATTAATTCAAATATTATACAAATTATTTTTTTTAAAACGACCATCTTATTTATATCTTCCTTAAAAAATTTAGGAAAAATAATAGTTCCTATACACCCGATTAAAAAAGCAAAAACAACTTGAAAACTGTTTAAAGCATTGACAATAGCTAAAGGAATAAATAAATTAGCAAAATTATTTAACATATTAGCAATTAAAGTAAAAGCTTCATTTAAAATATTAAATCCTATTAATTTTTTTCGTCTATCCAACATATCAAAAAAGCTATTTCGATAACTTTTAAAAAAAATTAAAAATAGCCCAATTAAAAATAATGATAATTGAAACATTAATAATGCCGAATTATAATTACTTAAATTAATAGCATATTCCAATAAAAAATAATATAAAGAAGAACTAATTGTTACTATTAACATAAAGATAAAAGGTTTAAAATTAAATAACCCATTAACTTTTTTTAACATCATAACAATAGTTGATATTATAATAATTAAGATACCTCCTAATTGCGTGAAAGTTAATACTTCATTAAAAAATATATAAGTTAAAATTAAACTAAATATTGGAACAATTTGAAATAATGCTACTACTATAGATGCATCAGTTATTTCAATTGCTTTAAAATAAAAATAGCCAGAAAATGTAAAACAAAATGCTGAACAAAAAATAATACTAAAAATTGTTATATCAAAATTAAAAGTAAATTTATTTACAATCAACCATAAAGGAAATAAAATTATTCCTGCGATTAAAGTAGAGAAAACTAATAACGCTTTTATATTGCTATTTTCATTATCACTAATCATAAATTTATCAATGTGATTAGTAATTGCTAGTAATAAAGATGCCGACATTGTTGATAATATAGCTAAAATCACGTTAAACACCCTCCATTATAAATTATTCCAAAACATGATTATCGCTACATATCTAAACTTCTTATAGATTTTAATTAATTTATTTGGTATACTTTATTTATGCCTGCGTGGTGAAATTGGTAGACACGCTGGACTCAAAATCCAGTGATGCAAATCGTGTCGGTTCAAGTCCGACCGCAGGCACCAGTGACGAATCTGTTCGAACTTTTTCGAACTTTGATATAGAGAACTTGCAAAAAGTTCTTTTTTATGTTATGATGAATATGTCAAGGAAACTTGCATAAAATAAAAAAGGGAACATTCAGTTTTTGCGAGTTGAATGCCTGCCCAATTAATATTGTTTAGACATTTAATTCAAATGCGAATTAAGTGTCATTTTTTTATTACTACTATCATAACGATAAGGAGAAATAAAATGATAGTAATGAGCTTTAGAACTTTTGTAGTAAAAGTCTTAGTTTTCATCTTTATCAAACCTCCTCTCTATAAGAGATTTGATAGACACTCAACAACTAATATTCCCTACGAAAATTACATCAAACAATTGTTCTTTATACAATAGAATTTGATACTAAATTTATGATAATTTAGAAAACACACTTGCATATTGTCAAAAACAATAAGAAGGTGATGATATTGAAAATATTAAGAAATAATATAAGTGATAGTGAATTTTATAATTATTATTTGATAGATGGCAATAAAAAGTTAGGAATAATATATTGTGATAACGGAGATTTATATTTTTCTTCTTTTGATAAAAATCAAGAAACCGATTTTTTTATAACAAAAGAAAATATG
>CANRCO010000026.1 GCA_947629125.1 uncultured Bacilli bacterium
AAATAAATAGGTGGCGATAGCTTAGTTAAAATACCTCTACCCATCCCGAACAGAGAAGTAAAGAACTAAAACGCCGACGATAGTGTAAGCAAAAATAGGAAGCTGCCTATTTTTTTTTGCTTTTTTAATTTTTTTTAATAAAGTTTACATTTTTTTAAAATATTATTGTATTTATTTCTAACCGTTTGCTATAATAATCTTGGTGATAGTAAATGAATTACAAATATACATCTAGAAGTGTTGAAGATACAATTGAATTAGCACAAAATTTTGAAAGTGAAAAATTTCCTAATATGATAATATGTTTAAATGGTGAATTAGGCAGTGGTAAAACTGTATTTGTCAAGGGTTTTGCTCAATCATTAGGAATTAATGAAAACATAACTTCTCCAACTTTCAATATTATTAAAGAATATTATGAAGGTGAAATGCCATTGTTTCATGTTGATGCATATAAGGTAGAAGAAAATGTTGATAATTTTGGATTAATTGATTGTTTTGATAAAGACGGTGTAACTATAATTGAATGGTCGGAAATAATTAAGGATATTTTACCAGAAGAAA
This sequence comes from uncultured Bacilli bacterium, assembly GCA_947629125.1. Taxonomy (GTDB): domain Bacteria; phylum Bacillota_I; class Bacilli_A; order RF39; family UBA660; genus RGIG4822. Next base: position 565 of record CANRCO010000026.1, read on the forward strand.
GATTAGAAGTTAAAATAAAAATAATAGATGAAAATACACGAGTTTTTATTTTTCAACCTATTGGTTCAAAATATGAAGAACTATGTGAATCTGTATTATAAGCTCGTTTTACATTGAGCTTTTTTATTTTTTTGATATAATAATTAATCAAAAGGAGATAAAAAAATGAATGTTTTATATATTGACACTCATGATAAAGAAATAAATTTAATAATATTTCAAAATAATAAAATATTGACAAATTTTAGTTTATCTAATTTTAAACATCAAAGTGAAGAAATGTTAAACTCAGTAAATAAAGTATTATTAGATTCTAAATTGGCAATAAATGATTTAAATGAAATATGGGTCATTAATGGACCTGGTTCGTTTACCTCAATACGTATTGGTATAACTGTAGCTAAAACTTTAGCTTACTGTTTAAATATACCTATAAAAAGTTCTACATATTTAGAATTATTAGCTTTTCAAATAGATAATCCAAATAAGATAATTGAAATGCCTGAAAAAAATGGCCATTTTATTGCTGAATATGAAAACAATAAATTGTTATCACAATTTTATTTATCAAAAACTGATTATAAAAATTATAGTCAAACTAAAGATAATTTATTTGAAAATATTAAGTTAGATAGTACTATTATTAGTAATTATTTTACTACTTTAGAAAATCAAAATTGTTTTGATGTTAATCCAATATATATAAAGAAAATAGGAGTATTAAGTGATTAGAAAATTAATCTTAGATGATATAGAACAAGTAAATAATTTAGGTAAAGAATTATATACTAATTTTACAGATTTATTTAATTTAAAAAATATTATTAGTGATAAATATACTCATGTTTTAGTTTTAGAAAATGATAATAAAATAATTGGCTTTTTAATGTTCACTAAAGTTTATGAAACAATTGATATAATTGCTATAGTAGTAGCAAAAGAATATCGTAATCATAAATATGCTTCAACTATGATAGATTATATGATTTCAGAATATAATAATGATTTAAAAATGATAACTTTAGAAGTGAATGTTGATAATACTCCAGCAATAAAGTTATATGAAAAATTTGGTTTTGAAATTGTTAATACTAGAAAAAAATACTTTAATGATAAAGATTCTTATTTAATGGCGGTGGTGTATAAATGAAAGATGTCTATATTTTAGCAATTGAATCATCATGTGATGAAACAAGTATGGCTATAGTCAAAAACGGTAAAGAAGTAATTTCTTTAACTACTAATACCCAAATGAATACCCATGCTAAATTTGGTGGTGTTGTTCCAGAAATTGCTTCTCGAATGCATACGGAATCTATACTTTATGTTTTAGATGAAACACTAAAAAAATCTAATATGAAAATTGAAGATATAGATGCAATAGCAGTTAGTGCTTTACCAGGTTTGATGGGTAGTTTATTAGTTGGAGTAGAATGTGCTAAAACAATAGCTTATATTTATCATAAGCCTTTAATTGCTGTTAATCACATTATTGCTCACATATATGCTAACAATATTGAATCTAATTTAAAATTCCCTCTATTAGCTTTAATAGTAAGTGGTGGGCATACTGAACTATTAATAATGAAACAAGATTATGATTTTGATAGATTGGGTGGTACTTTAGATGATGCAGTAGGAGAAGCATTTGATAAAGTAGCTAGAGTATTAGACTTAAAATATCCTGGAGGACCAAATATTGAGAGATTGGCTAAAGAAGGAAACAATACTTATAATTTACCAAAACCAATGGATGATGAATCTTATAACTTTAGTTATAGTGGTTTAAAAAGTAATGTAATTAATTTAGTGCATAATGAAAAACAAAGAGGTAATGAAATAAGAAAAGCTGATTTAGCATGTAGTTTTCAATATATTGCAGTTGACCAATTGGTCCGAAAAGTTGAGTTAGCTATTCAAAATACAGGTATAAAAAGAGTTGTTATTGCCGGAGGAGTTTCAGCTAACCAATATTTAAAAGAACAAATGCAAAATATGACTAAAAAATATAATGCTACTGTTCAAATTCCCAGTTTAATTTATTGTACTGATAATGCTGCTATGATTGGTGCTGCAGCTTATCCCTTATATTTAAAAAAAGAGTTTGCTGATTTTAGTTTAAATGCTAAAAGTTCATTTGATTTTAAAAACTGTTAATAAAATATAAAATAAAAAGGTTTTTAAAACTAAAATCATTGAATTTATCTTTTTTTTTTAATATACTAAAGATAATAAGGATGGTTTAGATGGAAAAGAAACAGAAAAATGTTAAATTGATAAGTTTATGCAGTATTTTAATATTACTCTTGGCAGTAATTATAGGATTTTCTTATGCGTATTTTCAAAATATTTTAGTTAATGATAATCCTACTGAAACAAAAATAAAATCTCCAGTTTTAGATTTAGATATTACCGGTTTAAGTAATGATTATATCGAGTTAAGTAATGCAAGTTTAATCAATCCAGAAGATACTCAAACAAAAGCTAGTGAATATTCTTTTGAAATATCTCATACTAAATTTTCTAATGTTGATGCTGCTATTTATTATTTAAATTTAACTGATATTCAAATAAGTGATAATTTAAAAAGTTCGTATTTTAAATGGTCTTTAGAACAAAATAATACTAAAGATATTGATAATCAAAATATAATTACTGGTGATTTTTCTCAGATAGAAGATAATTATTTAAAATTAAACAAAAAAGCCTTTGTTTTACCAAATGAAAATACTGATACTTATACTTTAAAAATTTGGTTAGAAAATGATCCTAACGTTAATCAAAATGATTTATTAAATGGTAATTTTAGTGCTAAATTAACATTAGAGGGATATGTTAAGGTAGATTAATTTAAGGTGTGATAAAAGTGAGTAATATAAAAGGGGAAAAAATTGAACAAATCAATATAGATACTGGTTTAAACGATAAAGAAGTTGAACAAAGAATTAAAAATAACCAAGTTAACTACGATGATCAACCTAAAACTAAAAGTTTTAAAGAAATCGTAAAATCTAATTTTTTTACTTATTTTAATTATATTAATTTTGGTTTAGGAATGGCTATATTGATAGCTGGTTTAATAAGTGGCCAATTTTTTGAATCATTAAAAAACTGCTTATTTATGGGAGTTATCATTATTAATTCAGTTATTGCTATAGTTCAAGAATTTATTTCGAAAACTATAATAGATAAACTTTCTTTATTAACTGCTACTAAAGCTAATGTTATTCGAAATGGAGTAGAAAAACAAATAGATAATGAACAAATTGTCATAGATGATATTATTTTATTTAATCCAGGAAATCAAGTTACGGTAGATTGCTTAATAAAAAAAGGTACTGTAGAAGTTAATGAAGCTTTTATAACTGGTGAAAGTAATCCCATAACAAAAAAAGTTGGCGAAAAGATATTATCTGGTTCTTTTATAGTTAGTGGAAAATGTACTGCTATAGTTACAAATGTTGGTAGTGATAATTATATATCTAAGATATCTAGTGGGGCAAAATATATCAAAAAAGTTAATTCAGTCATTTTAAATAGTTTTGAAAAGATATTAAAAGTTATTTCAGTTTTTATAATACCAACCGCGATAATTATGTATATTACTCAATTACATGCTACCAGTTATGATTTTGCTGAATCTTTATTTACAACGGTTGCAGCTTTAATTGGTATGATTCCAGAAGGTTTAATCTTATTAACTAGTTCAGTTATGGCAGTTTCAGTTATTCGAATGGCTAAATATAATGTATTAGTTCAAGAACTATACTGTATAGAAACTTTGGCTAGAGTTAATGTAATTTGTCTTGATAAAACTGGAACATTAACAACAGGTAAAATGAAACTTTGTAATGTTATTTATAAAAGAAAATCAGAACAAGATGATATTGATGAAATATTAAATAACTATTGTTCAAGTAGTGAAGATAATAACCCAACTATTAATGCGATTAAACAAAATTATAATAATTCAAATAATTGGGAAGTTATAAAATCAATACCATTTTCATCTGATAGAAAATTTTCGGCTATTTCCTTTAGTGAAGAAGGTAATTATTATTTAGGTGCACCAGAAATTATTTTAAAAGATAAAATTAAAAAATATCAAAATGAAATTGAAAAATATCAACAAGATTATCGGGTTTTAGTTTTAGCTAAAAGTAATGAAAAAGTTAGTGAAAAGCCTCATAATTTACAAATTTTAGCTTATTTACTAATAGAAGATGAAATTCGTAAAGAAGCTAGTAAGACATTGAGATATTTTAAAAATGAAAAAGTTGCTATTAAAATAATTTCCGGAGATAATATTAAAACTATTAGTTCAATTGCTAAAAAATTAGGTATGCAAAACGTTAATGCTATAGATTTAAGTGAAGTAGCAGATGAAGATTTAAGTACAATTGTAAAAGAATATAATATTTTTGGACGGGTAAAACCAGAACAGAAATTAAAAATAATTCAACTTTTAAAGCAAGCAGGTAATACTGTTGCTATGATGGGTGATGGAATTAATGATGTTTTGGCATTAAAAGAAAGTGATTGTGCAATTACTGTGGCATCTGGAAGTGATTCGGCAAAATGTGTTAGTCAATTAGTATTATTAGATTCGAATTTTGATTCGCTACCAAAAGTTGTCGCTGAAGGTCGTCGGTCAATAAATAATATTCAAAGGTCAGCATCATTAATGTTAGTAAAAACAATATATACAATATTATTAGTTCTATTTTGTGTAAGTATTTCAACAAAATATTTCTTTGTACCTATTCAATTAAGTCTTATTACAACATTTACTATGTCAATACCATCATTTATATTAGCACTAGAACCTAATGATAATATTGTTGAAGGTAATTTCTTATTAAAAATAATTAGTAAGAGTTTACCAGTGGCTTTAACAGTAGTGTTTATAATTATGATAATAACTTTCTTTAAATTATCATTTGGTATAGATGAAGAATTATGTTCTACTCTTTCTGTGTTCTTAACTGGTACGATAGGATTTATATTCCTTTATCGTTTATGCCAACCATTTAACCGTTTACGTAGATTATTATTTGTATCATTAATAATTGGATTTATATATTGTGCTTTTTATCAATATGAATTCTTTAATTTAAAAGCCATAAATTTTGAATTTATAGTTATATTTGGCGTTTTATATATTTGTTCAATTTATGTATTTGATAAATTAAATAAGATTGTTAGTAAGCTATTGGAAATATATTTAAAATATGTAAAGAACTTTAAATTCAGTGAAATTAAACAAAAATTTTACAGTAAAATAGGAGTTATCCAAAAGTAAAGAAGCGTTAACTTCTATTTTTTATTTGGTTAAATAACGGTTGTTTTATTTACTTTAGATTAGGTTTTTGATATAATTTATCTATAATAAGGGAGTGAGACAAATGAATAAAATTGAAACTACTAAATTATTAGATAAGTTATATAATTTACGGGGTGATAATAGCGAAATTTTAGTACAAATGGAGCAAGCTAAACAAGAGGCTATTAATACTAAAGAAAGAACAACTAAAGAAAAAGATACTTTACAAGATAAAATAACAACCCTTAAAAAAGATGAAGAAGTATTAGATAGTGAAGGTAAAGCATTAAAAGAAGTTTTAGAAACTATAGATATAAGTAAATTTAATAATGTTTTAAATAGATTAAATATTGAATTTAATCCTGAAAAAATATATAAAACTATTAATGATAAATTACCAGAAGAAATTGATGCAGTTAAAAACGAATATGAAAATGCAATTCAAGAATTAGAATTAGTGGAAGATGAAATGAATAAAGCTATTACTCAAATTGATGAATTAGCTTTAAGAAAAGAACAAGCAATTGCTGACCAAAAACAACTTAATGAATATTTTCAACTTTCTTTAAGTGGTAATAATGGATTGACTAGAGAAACTATTACTGATTTATTAGCTAAATTTGGTTTTGATAATGAAGAACAAAGAGAAGCAGCTAAAATATTAATGTTTCCTGAAGATGCTTTATATGAATATGATAAAAATAATGTAAATGTCACTCCTACTATTCAAAATGAAACAAAAAAAGAACCTGCAATAGAAGAAAAAATTACTAATAATGTAGATACTCATATTCCAGTAATGGAAAATAAAGCTGCTGAAGAAACTCATCACTTTACTGCTACAGATTATGAAGATATGGTTAAATCTATAGATTCAATGGTTAATAAAAATGAAGATATAAAACTAATCTTAAATCAAGTAGGATTAAATGATACTGATTTTAGTGCTGATGATTTAGCTTATCTTAAAAATAATATAGATGATATTTTAATCGAAAAAAATGTTGATATAGCAAAGAAACATAATATAGATTTAGATATATTTGTTGATAATGTCAAGTTGTTAGTTGATAATGAATTTGGTCAAAAACTTGATAAGTTAATTGAAGTTGGTAAAGCACCATTAGATGTTTATCTAAATCCTGATATTTTATCTAAATACGATTTAAGTGGTTTAAATAATGCAATTGTTATGTTACAAGCTAATGGTTTAGATCCAAGAAAAGTACCATTAATTGCATATTAATTTAGGAGGTAGCAAATGAGTCTTAAAGATAAAATTGAGTTAATAAAAAAAGAAAATAATATAAGTGAATTTCCGGAAGGTTATACAGAAAAACATTATCGTGCCTTAAATTTAATAGAACCAGAAAATATTAGTAAAGTTAATAATGTAGTAAAACAAAAAGATATTTCTTTAACTAATGCAATGGGTATTATTGATATTAAAACTTATTTAAGAGATGCTAAAGATATTGAAGATACAATTAGCTCAATAATAGCAGTTGGGGAAAAAGATTTGTTAAAAAATTATCCGGAAGTTTTAAGTGATAATAATGTTTTAAAATATTATCAAAGAATTAAGTTATGTCAAGATAATAAAATTCAATATAAAGATGAGTCTGGTAACTATGCTGATTTTGTTTTAAACAATGCTGCTTGGAATGCTATGGTTCAAAAAAATAAGAATATGGATGAACCTAAAGAAGTTCAAAATAACCAAGAACAAAATGTCGATTTAGATCGTTTAAAAGAATTAAAAGAAAGTATAGCTAAGACAATTGAATCATTAAATTCAGAAGAAAAATTTGAGGAAAATGATAATAATATAAGGAGACGTGTAGCATGAATTTTTTAGAAAAATATGGTTTTACACCAGATGAAATTGAACAATTTGTTAGTAGTACTCCTAAATCATTAGCTCAAGATATTGAAAAACATCCTAAATTAATATCTAAAAATATTGAATACTTAAGAGATCTAGGCGTAAATAATTATCGTGAAATATTTCAAAAATATTATGATATGTTTTTGATGGATAATAGTAATTTTATTGAAGTTTTTGCTAAGTATGATCGAGAAGATTTAGTTGATAAATTAGCAAAAAATATAGATATAGTTGAATTTCTATAAAAGCTACAATCTAGCTTTTTTTTATGCTATAATAAAGAAGTAATTTATAATGAGTGGAGTATTAATATGAACAATTTAAATGAGCAACAATTAGAAGCAGTTAATCATATTGATGGACCTTGCTTAGTCATTGCTGGTGCAGGTAGTGGTAAAACTAAAGTGTTAACAACAAGAATAGCTAACTTAATTGAAAAAGGAGTGAATTCTTATAATATTTTAGCCATAACTTTTACGAATAAAGCAGCAAAAGAAATGCGAGATAGATTAAATACAATGGTTGATGAAAATTATGCCTTTGTTGGTACTTTTCATTCTTTTGGCGTGCGTGTAATTAGAGAAAATGCTCAGCAATTTAATTTGACTTCAAGTTTTAGTATTTTAGATAGTGATGATGTTTTAATAGTAATCAAAAAAATATTAAAAGATTTAGGTTATGATACTAAGGAATATGCCCCATCATATATTCGTAATCGTATTAGTTTTATTAAAAATGAAATGTTAAATGCAACGGAGTTAGATAAATTTTTTACTTCAGATGCCGAAAAAGTGGCAGTTAAAGTTTATAAAGAATATACTAAATTATTAATAAAAAATAATTCTGTAGATTTTGATGATTTAATTAAATTACCAGTTGAATTATTTATGAAAGACAAAAATGTTTTAGAAAGATATCAAGATAGATTTCGTTATATATTAATTGATGAATACCAAGATACTAATGAAGTTCAATATAAATTAACTAGATTATTAGCTCAAAAATATCAAAATATCTTTGTAGTAGGTGACCCTGATCAATCAATTTATCAATTTCGTGGAGCAAATTATCAAAATATTCTAAATTTTGAAAAAGATTATAAGAATACTAAAGTTATTTCCTTAGAAGAAAATTATCGAAGTACAAAAAATATTTTGGAGGCAGCTAACCAAGTTATTAAAAATAATCGAAACCGTAAAGAAAAGAACTTATGGAGTAATAAAGATAATAATATTAAAATTAAATATATGCGTAGCTATGATGAAAGACACGAAATAAAGTTAGTTACTGAGGAAATTAATAACTTATTAACTTTAGGATATAAATACCAAGATATTGCTATTTTTTATCGGACTAATGCCCAATCTCGAATTGCTGAAGAAATGTTAATTAAAGCGAATATTCCTTATAAAGTTGTTGGTAGTTTTTATTTTTATAGTCGTAAAGAAATTAAAGATTTACTATGTTATTTAAGATTAATTAATAATTTAGATGATGACATAAGCTTAAAAAGAATAATTAATGTTCCTAAAAGAAAAATAGGAGTAAAAACAGTAACTGATTTAGAAAAAATGGCTAATGAAAAAAATATCAGTATGTTTGATGCAATAACTAAAGGAAAAGAATTAGAATTTAAAAATTTAATATTAGAACTTAAAAAAGATAGCGATAATATGTCTTTAACTGAATTAATTGATGATATTTTAGATAAAAGTAAAATGTTAGAAGAATTAGAAAAAGAACATACTATTGAAAGTGATATTCGAATTGAAAACTTAATGGAATTTAAAAGTATTACAACTTCTTTTGAAAATCAAACTGGTAGTATTAATTTGAATGATTTTTTAGAAGAAATTTCGTTAATTGCTGATATTACTGAGCATAAAAATTTAGATAATGTTGTAACTTTAATGACTATTCATAGTGCTAAAGGTTTAGAATTTAAAGTTGTTTTCTTAATTGGAATGGAAGAGGGTATTTTTCCTCATTCTAATTCATTTATAGAAAAAGATGGTATTGAAGAGGAACGACGCCTTTGTTATGTAGGAATAACCAGAGCTAAAGAAAGATTATATTTACTTAATACTAAAAGAAGAATGCTTTATGGTAAAGATAGTATGAATCCACCTAGTCGTTTTATTAATGAAATTGATAGCGATTTATTAGAAAAAGTTAACGCAACAATTAAAGAAGAAAAAAATATTGATTTTAAAGATATGTATATCCCCGAAGAAGATGTTGATTTAAAAAAAGGTGATATTATTATACATAATATTTATGGTAAAGGGGTTATAATAGATATTGATGATAAATATGTAAATATTGCTTTTGCTAAAAATTTTGGTGTACGAAAACTATTAAAAAATCATAAAGGTATTAAGAAGGTGTAATAATGCAAGAATTGACATTAGTTATATTAGCAGCAGGTATGGCCAGTAGGTTTGGTAGTGATAAACAAATTGAAGCAGTTGGGCCAAACAATGAATACCTTATTGATTATTCAATACATGATGCAATTAAAGCTGGTTTTGACAAAATAATTATTGTTATTCGTCCCGAACACTATGAAATTTTTAATAACACTGTTGGTAAGAGAATTAATAGTAAAGTTAATTTAATTTATGCTTTTCAAAAGTTAGATGATATACCTAAAGATGTGAAAATTCCTGAAGGACGGACTAAATTATGGGGAACAGCTCATGCTTTATTAGCTGCAGCACCTTTTATTAATGGTAATTTTGCTATTATTAATGCTGATGATTTTTATGGTAAGAAATCTTTTCAGGTTTTAGCAGATTTTCTAAAAAATAATACTAATCCTAATGAGTATATTTCGATAAATTATGAAATTGGTAAGACAATAAGTAATAATCCAGTAAAAAGAGGTATTTGCCAAGTAAAAGATAATTATATTGTTGATTTAGATGAGTGTTTAGTTACCTTAAATAAAAATAAAGTTCATTGTCAAACATTAGATAATAAAAAAGAATTTGATATTAACCTTAATCATCCTGTAATGATGAATATGTTTGGTTTTAAAAGAAATTATTTAGATTATTTACAAGAAGAATTTAATAAATTTATCCATAATTCACTTGATTTAACTTGTGAATCTCTTATCAACAAGCCTTTAAAAGAGTTAATATTAAACCATCAAGTTAAAATGTTTGCTAAGATGTCTAATGAAGAGTATTTTGGTATGACTTATAAACCTGATTTAAAAGATGTAAAACAAAAAATATTAGAAAAAATAAATAATGGTGTTTATAAAGAAAATTTATGGGAGGATTTAAATGAAAATAAAACAAAGAATTGAAGAACTAGTTCAAATACTTGATAAAGCTAATTATGAATATTATGTTTTAGATAATCCGACCATAACTGACCAAGAATTTGATAAATATTTAAGAGAATTAGAACAATTGGAAAATGATTATCCTCAGTATAAACTTGCCGGTTCTCCTACCCAAAGAGTTGGAGGAGAAGTTATTGATAAATTTAATAAGATAACTCATTCAATTCCAATGTTATCTTTACCAGATGTTTTTAATGAACAAGAAATAATTGATTTTGATAATCGAATTAAAAAAGCTGGATTTACTCCAGAATACGTTTGCGAACTAAAAATAGATGGATTAAGCGGTTCTTTTCATTATCATGATGGTTTATTAATAACGGGGGCAACCCGTGGTAATGGGGTAATTGGAGAAGATATTACTCATAATGTTAAAACTATTAAATCTTTACCATTGAAATTACAAAAAAATATAGCTGATATTGAAGTTAGAGGAGAAATTTATTTATCTAAACAAACATTAAAAGATTTAAATGAACAGAGAAAAGCTAATAATTTACCACTTTTACAAAATTGTCGTAATGCAGCTGCTGGTTCAATTAGACAATTAGATAGTAAAATAGCTGCTGAAAGAAATTTAGATTGTTGGATTTATCATTTACCTAATCCCGAAGATTTTGGTATAAAAACTCATGTGGAAGCTCTAAATTTTATGAAAGATTTAGGTTTAAAAGTTAATCCCGCTAATCGTTTAGTTAAAGATATTCAAGGTATTTTGGATTATATTGCAGAATTTAGTACTAAAAGAAGTGAACTACCTTATGATATTGATGGAGTAGTTATTAAAGTTAATAATTTAGATATGCAAAAAAAATTAGGATTTACTGCGAAACACCCTCGGTGGGCAATTGCTTATAAATTTCCTGCTGAAGAAGTTTTAACTAAATTAACCGATATTATTTTCACAGTTGGAAGAACGGGAAAGATAACTCCTAATGCTGTTTTAGAGCCAGTTATTTTAATGGGTTCAACTATTCGTCGAGCAACGTTACACAATGAAGATTATGTTAACGAAAAACAATTAAAAATAAAGGATATTGTTGCTATTCGTAAAGCTGGCGATGTTATTCCAGAAGTAGTTGAAGCTAAATTTGACAGAAGAAATGGTGATGAAATAGCTTTCAAAATGATAGACGAATGTCCGATTTGTCACACAAAATTGATAAAAAAAGAAAATCAAGTTGATTATTACTGTCCAAATGAAGAATGTCCAGCTCGTAATATTGAAAAACTAATTCATTATTGTAGTCGTAAAGCTATGAATATAGAAGGTTTGGGTGAAAAAATAATTGAAGATTTTTTCAATCTCCATTTTATTAACGATATTACTGATATTTATGATTTAAATAAACACCAAAAAGATTTAATGGAATTAGAAGGTTACGGTAAAAAAAGTATAGAAAATATTTTAAATGCTATTGAACAAAGTAAGAAAAATAGTTTAGAAAAAGTTCTTTTTGGCTTAGGTATTGAAGGTATTGGTGAAAAAACAGCATTAATTTTAGCTAAAAAGTATAAAACTATTGATAACTTAATGAATATGAATGTCGAAGACTTGCAACAACAAAAAGACATAGGGCCTATTTTAGCTATAAATATATATAATTATTTTCAAGATGCTAAAAATGTTAATTTAGTAAATAAATTAAAAGAAATAGGAGTAAATTTCAATTATTTAGGACAACAAGAACAATATAATGAGTTTATAACTAATAAAAAATTTGTAATAACTGGTAGTATTTCTGACATGAGTCGTGATGAAATAGAAAAAATAATTAGTGATTTTGGTGGTCAAGCATCGTCTAGTGTTACTAATGCTACTGATATTGTAATAGTTGGTGATAAACCAGGTAGTAAGTATGATAAAGCTTTAAAATTAAATAAAGAAATATGGAATCAAACTAAACTTAAAGAAGTTCTAAGTCAAATAAATAACGGTTAAGTATATCAAAACACAAAAATACTGTCAAATTTTTTTGAAAATGTCAGTAGATAATTTTTTGAAAATGTCAGTGAAAGTGTAATATAAATATCAAACAAG
>CANRCO010000027.1 GCA_947629125.1 uncultured Bacilli bacterium
CATTTTCATTATATATCATTTTTTTCAAAATAAAAAGACTGTTTTCAAAAATTCTTTCGACTTTGTCAACAGTCTGTAAGATATTTTGAATAAAAAATATCTTTTTTTGTTATATTTTTTGGTTTTTTTAATAAAATAGATTGAATTCAAAAATGTTTTTTGATATAATAATTTTATTAAGAATAGAGAGGGATTTTTAAGATGGCAAAAATTAAGTTAAATTTGTCAACTGGAATTGTCGAAAAACCAATTTTAAGTTGTTTTAAAAAAGATAATAATTCTTATTTGATTTTAGATGCAGAGAATGTTGGTAATATGGGAATGCCAATTATTTATGTATGTAAAATTGTAGATAATAAAGTAGTAAAGATTAATGACGATACAGAATGGCAAAATGTTAAAGGTGATTTAAAATCAATTATTTCGGGACAAAAGATGGATTATTTTACACCTGCTGAACAAATGGATGCCGATGAAGTTTATTTTACTCAATTAACTTTATCCAATGAAAATTTAACAACGATAAAAAATAATTATCAAGTTGAGGGTAGTAGTACTGCTGAGGTTACTCCAACTACACCAGAAAATCCAACTCCTGATTTAGCTGCTACTAATATTGCTCCAGAAAATACGGAAAGTGCTCCAATTGATTTAGGTGCAGCAGCTGAAACTACAGTAGCGCCTGAACCAGCAGTTCAAGCAGCAGAACCAATTTCAATTGAACCAACAACCCCAGAAGCTACTCCAGAACCAGAGCCACAACCAACACCAGAGGCTACACCAGTTGATAATCCAGTAGATACCCAACCAACTGTAGAGCCGACTATTACTCCAGTAGCAAGTACTGAAACTACTAATAAAGATATTGCCAAAATCAAAGAAAAATTCTTAAATGGTTGTGATATGGTTTTTGAAGCAATTAATGAATTAATAAATTAATACCTTTAAAGGTATTTTTTTGTATGGTTTTTTTATTTTCATCATATATTTTAGTGTGATGAATCATGAAAAATCTAATTAATTATTATTACAATATCGAATTAGAAGAAGAACCAGCAAAAACAAAAGATTTTTATAGTTTTGTAAAAGAAAATAAAAAATATTATTTTGTTCCTTTTAATCGTAAATATGAAGATATTTTAGATTTAAATACGATAATTAATACTTTTAAATTAAAAAAAATTGATTTACATCAAATATTAATGAATCGTGATGGATTATTTTTGACTAAATTTGGCGAAAATAACTATATTTTAATGGAAGTTAGTGATTCAGAATTAGATGAATATAACTTAAAAGATATTATTAAATTTTGTCGGATAAATAAATTAAATAGTCAAACATTAAGTCGCTATCAAAATAACTGGGCTAATCTTTGGAGCGAAAAAATAGATTACATGGAATATCAGATTCATGAATTAGGTAAATCTAAACCAATAATATTAGATTCTTTTAGTTATTTTGTCGGTATGGCTGAAAATGCAATTAGTTATGTAAATATAGTTAGTAGAAATACACCAAGTGATTTAAGTAATGAAGTAAATATTGTTCATCGAAGAATTTTTGTGCCTAATTATAAATTAAATTATTTTAATCCTTTAAGTTTATTAATTGATTTAGAGGTAAGAGATGTAGCAGAATTTTTAAAATCTTTATTTTTTTATAATAGTGAAATGGCTTTAGATAATCTTAAATATTATTTAACAACTAAAGTATTTTCATATTATAGTTTAGGTATGCTTTATGCACGATTATTATTTCCTACTTATTATTTTGATATATATGAAAAAGTAATTTTAAACGAAGAAGATGAAGAAAAGTTACTTACAGTGATTAATAAAACTGAAGAATATAAAACTTTTTTAACGCAAGCTTACTATGAAATTACTAAATATACTAAAATTCCTAAAATAGAGTGGTTATTTAATTAAAAAAGAGTTATAAAACAACATTTATAACTCCTTTAATTTCGGGTATTTCACTTTTTAAGTATTCTTCTAAGCCATCAGTAGTTGCACTTTGAAAATGGCAATGACTACAAGCACCTAAAAGTTTAACATAAACATAATTATCTTCATACTTTATAAATTCTAAATCGCCACCATCACCCATAAAATAGGGACGTAATTCATCAATTAATTCTTTAATTTTTTGTTCCATAAATTTCACCTAAGATGATTATAGTCGATTTATTTTAATAATGCAATAATTATAAACTTTTAATTAAGATTTTCATATTTATATATAAAGGGGAATTTTTAAGATGAATGATAATTATCAAAAAGCTTTAAAAAAGGTAAAGGAAGCCCAAGAAAATAATAATGTGAATTGTTGTTATTTTAATCCAGCTATTTATTTAAACCGAGTTTATGTTGGACCAACCGGACCTAAAGGTGAAATTGGTCCCACAGGTCCACAAGGAAATCCCGGTATACAAGGTGAACAAGGACTGCAAGGAGAAATAGGACCAACTGGACCACAAGGAATCCAAGGACTGCAAGGAGTCGCTGGTTTAAACGGTGAACCAGGAGCAACTGGTCCTAAGGGTGATACCGGCCCAACTGGTCCAGCGGGAACGAGTGTAAACATTTTAGGAGCATATAATTCTTTAAACGAATTACAACAAGCCCATCCAACTGGCAGTATTAATCAAAGTTATTTAGTTAATAATGATTTATATGTTTGGACAAATAATGGTCGTGGTTGGGTTAATGTTGGACAAATTCGAGGACCCCAAGGAATTCAAGGTGAAGTTGGACCTGTCGGACCTCAAGGTCCAATGGGGCCAAAAGGTGAACAGGGTGAAATGGGCTTGCAAGGTCCAATGGGCGAACAAGGTATTCCTGGAGTAGCTGGTCCGCAAGGAGAAATGGGTTTACAAGGACCAATGGGTCCAGCTGGGCCACAAGGAGCACCTGGCCCAGAACAAATTTCTGCAGCTTATATTATAACTTTTAATGAAACACTACCTCCTGGTAGGATGATAGAACCATCCGCTCGAATTCCACTTGATTTAAAAGTTAAGGATGTTGATTTTGATTATCTTGTAGATACAGATAATACGATTACTTTCTTTGAATCTGGTACCTATTTAATTGATTTTACTATATCTGCTAATTTAAATAAAAATGATGAATTTCAAGCCAATAATGATTTTATTGCCATCGGTTTTAAAAAAGTTAACGATAATACAATCTTAGCTGGAGTAAGTGCTTGGGACAATAATGCACCAGCTGTCTTATTAAATGGTAAAGGTATATTTACAGTAGAAGCAGCTTATGATAAATATGAATTAGTTAATTTTAGTAATAGTTCTATTTATTTAACTAGTCCTAATGCTAGTAGTTCAAGTATGAATTCCTTATATATAAATCCATTAGTTTCTTTAATAATTCAAAAATTAGAAGATTAAGCCAAAAACATAAAAACGACTTTTTTACAAGTCGTTTTCTATTTTAAATTTGGTGCCCAAGGCCGGACTTGAACCGGCACGGGCTTTAACACCCGCAGGATTTTAAGTCCTGTGCGTCTACCTATTCCGCCACTTGGGCAGGCACTTGTCTTAATTAATAAGACTCTCTAAGTATAATATTTTTTTAGCTAATTTTCAAGTCTTTTTTAAAAATTTGTTAAAAAAGTTTATAATTAATGTTTTAATAAACTTAAATTAAAAATATCTTGTATTAAATTTTAGGTAAAATTAATAAAATTTAATGGTGATTGTAATGTTTTTTAGTAAGATTCATGGCCGTATTAAATTTGTGTTTATTGTAATAATTATTTTTATAATTTGTATTATTGGTAAAGTATTTTATATTCAAATATTTCAATATAAAAAATTGTCTAATTTAGCTAATTCATTATGGAGTAGAGAATTACCAATTGCTGCTGATAGAGGAATTATTAAAGACCGTAATGGCGTTGAATTAGCTACAAATATTACCACCACTTCTTTAGTAATCATTCCTAATCAAATAAAAAATCCTGAAAAAGTAAGTAAAGATTTAGCTCAAATTTTAAATTGTGATTATAAAGATATGTTAGCACATGTTACCAAACATACCTCGATTGAAAGAGTTCATCCGGAAGGGCGTCAGCTAGATTATGCAACAGCTCAAAAAATTAACGATTTAAATTATGATGGAGTTTATTTAGTTAAAGAAAGTAAAAGATATTATCCTTATGGTAATGTTTTAAGTCATGTTTTAGGTTATGTTGGAATAGATAATCAAGGTTTATCGGGTATTGAATTATATTATGATAAATATTTAACTGGTAGTAATGGAGCAATTAAATATTTTTCAGATGGTAAAGGTAACCGTTTAAAATTAGCTGAGATATATGAGCCTAGTGCGGCTGGTATCGATATTAATTTAACTATTGATATTAATTTACAATTAGCAGTCGAAAACGAATTAGATAATGCTGTAAGTAAGTATAATGCTGAACATGCCATAGCTATGATTATGAATCCAAAAACTGGCGAAATTTTAGCGATGGCTAGTCGTCCTAATTTTAATAGTAATAATTATCAAAATTATAGTACAGAAGTTATTAATCGTAATTTACCAATCTGGATGACTTATGAACCAGGAAGTACCTTTAAAATAATTACTTTAGCTACTGCTTTAGAAGAGAATGCTATTAATTTATTTAAAGATACTTTTAATGATGGTGGTTCAATCAATGTTGATGGTGCGCGAATAAAATGTTGGAAAGCAGGAGGACACGGGCATCAAACATATTTAGAAGTTGTAGAAAACTCATGCAATCCGGGGTTTGTCAGTATTGGGCAGAAGCTCGGAAAAGAAACTCTAATGAAATATATTAAAGAGTTTGGTTTTGGTAAAACAACTGGTATTGATTTAAATGGGGAAAGTAGTGGTATACTATTTAATGTTGATAAAATGGGACCAGTAGAACTAGCAACAACTAGTTTTGGTCAAGGAATAAGTGTAACTCCTTTACAACAAATTAGAGGAGTATCTGCAGCTATAAATGGTGGCTATTTATATACTCCTTATATTGTTAAAAGCTTTATGGAACCAGAAACAAATAATGTTATTAAAGAAGTAAAACCCAAGTTAAATAAACAAGTTATTAGTAATGAAACAAGTAAGATGGTTCGCTTTGCTTTAGAAAGTGTTGTTGCTAATGGTACAGGACGTAATGCTTATATTGAAAATTATCGGGTAGGAGGAAAAACTGGTACAGCTCAAAAGGTTAATAATGGAGTTTATATGGTAGGTAATTATATTTTATCTTTTATGGGCTTTTTACCAGCTGATGACCCAGAGCTTGTTGTTTATGTAGCAATTGATAATCCTAAAGGCGTTGTCCAATATGGTGGAACAGTTTCTGCACCAATTGCTAAAAGCATAATGCAAGCGGCAATTGACATTTTAAATATTAAAGAAAGTA
Organism: uncultured Bacilli bacterium; assembly: GCA_947629125.1. GTDB lineage: Bacteria > Bacillota_I > Bacilli_A > RF39 > UBA660 > RGIG4822. The sequence goes on from CANRCO010000027.1 coordinate 5,422, forward strand.
AAGATGTTATTCCAAGAGAATATACTTGGTTAGATACAAAATATGTTGTTTTACCTAATGTTGTTGGTGAAACTAAAGAAGAAGCTACCAAAATTTTAAAAGGCTTTAAAATAGAATATTCAGGTAGTGGCAAAAATGTAACCTTTCAATCTCCTAAAGCTAATCTTTATGTTGCAGAAGGTTCAACTGTCAAACTATTGCTTAATTAATGTAAAATAAAGTAAACAGATTACTAAACTTGGCAAATATTAGGTAATTCGTAGTATAATAATACTGTTAGAAAGAGGTGTCCAATATGTTAATATTAGCAAAAGCTGCTATGGCAATGATGTTGGGCTTTGTTTTTTCCATTTTAATTGGATTTATCTTAATTCCTTTTTTAAGAAAATTAAAAGTAGGGCAAAGAGTAAGCTTAACTATTAACAAAAGACATTTAGCAAAGAATGGAACACCAACAATGGGTGGATTAATATTTATAATACCAACTATTCTTTCTTTAATCTTTTTATATTTTCGAGGTAGTATTTCTTTAAATCACAATTTAATTATTTTAGTTTTTGTCTTTTTATCTTATGCTGTTTTAGGTTTTGTTGATGATTATTTGAAAATTAAATATAAAAATAATAAAGGATTAAAAATAAGTACAAAATTTTTGTGTCAAATGGCAATTGCCTTAGTATTTTTCTATATATTTATGAAAAATGGAGGAGAATCAACCTTAAGAATAACATCTTTAAATTTAGTAATTCCTTTAGGTTGGACTTTTGGTATCTTTATTTTGTTTTTGCTGGTTGGAACAACTAATGCAGTTAATATTACGGATGGTCTTGATGGCTTAGCCGGTGGTTTAAATGTTATAGCTTTTCTGGCTTTTGGAATCATTGCTTGGAATACCACTTGGATGGAAGGTAGTCAAGATGTTGCTATATTTTGCTTTATTTTAGTTGGTAGTTTGTTAGGTTTCTTATTTTATAATACGCATCCGGCTAAAGTATTTATGGGTGATTTAGGTTCTTTAGCTTTAGGTGGAGCTTTAGCTACAATTGCTATTATTACTCGCCATGAATTATCTTTAGCTTTAATTGGTGGGGTATTTGTTGTTGAAGCTTTAAGTAGTATTATTCAAATAATTGCTATATTAAAATTTAATAAAAAAATCTTTAAAAAAGCTCCGCTGCATCATCATTTTGAAGAACTGGGCTGGGCGGAAACTGATATTGTCAAAGTCTTTTGGGTAGCTGGTTTAATTTTAGCAATGATTGCCATTACTTATGGCGTATGGTTATAAAAAAATTATAGATTTTAAGTCTATAATTTTCTTTTGTATTCAGAGATATCTGAATTTTTTTCTTTTGCTAAATAATCATTTAAATTTAATTTATTTTTATTTTGTAAAGTAACAATATTTTCTACATTATCACCAATTAATGTAAATGTTTTTCCACAATTTAGACATTCACAAGTACCAAATGCTTGAATTCCTGCGGGGCGATTAATACTTGTATAAATAACACTGTTTTCTACTGGAGTAGGAACACCATAATGAATTTGAATTTTTCTTAAATCATGAGTACATTTATTATTTAAATTTTCTATCTTAGTCACCTCTTAAAAAGATTGTAATTTAAGATATCTTAAAAGTCAAGAGCATTAATATACATGTTTTATTTTAATTTTGAATAAATTTTATAAAGAAGACTGGTGATAAAATGAAACAAAAAAGTTTTGATAAATTTTTATTTATTGGTGTACTTTTAACTATTGTTTTTGGCATTATTATGATTTATTCAGCTAGCTATATTTGGGCAGACTATAAATTTGCTGACCCCTTTAAATTTGTTAAAGCCCAAGGATTATTTTTTATTGTTGGTATCTTTTTGATGTTATTTATCTCAAAAATAGATTATCATTTATATCAAAAAAAGGCTAATTTAATTTTATTTGTTTGTTTAGCTTTATTAATTTTAGTTTTAATTCCAGGAGTAGGTAAAATACGTAATGGTTCACGTAGTTGGTTTGGCATTGGTTCATTAGGTATTCAGCCCAGTGAATTTGCTAAAATTGGTTTAATTATCTTTGTAAGTAAATATCTTTCTCGTAATCAAAAAAATATGAAAAGTGTTATTAAAGGAGCATTACCTATATTAGGAGTAATCGGTTTATTTTTTGCTCTTATTATGTTAGAACCAGATTTTGGTACAGGTATGGTTATTGTTTTAACTTTAGTTTGCATCATTTTTGTTTCTGGAGTGAATATTTCTTTTTTTGTTAAAGTTGGATGTGTTGGGCTTTGCGGTATTGTTGGTTTGATAATCGCTGCACCTTATCGAATGAAAAGAATTATTTCTTTTTTAAATCCGTGGACTGACCCCTTAGGAAGTGGCTACCAAATTATTCAATCACTTTATGCCATTGGACCAGGCGGTTTGTTAGGGCAAGGTTTTTTAAAATCGCGGCAAAAACATTTTTATTTGCCTGAACCCCAAACTGATTTTATCTTTTCAATTATTAGTGAAGAATTTGGCTTTTTAGGAGTATTAATTGTTTGTAGTTTATTTTTCTTTATTTTTTATCGTTCTATTAAGATTGCTTTATCTTGTAAAGATTTATTTGGTAAATATTTAGCATTTGGTCTAGCTTTTGGTATTTTAATTCAAGCAACTTTAAATTTGATGGTTGTTGTTGGTTTGATACCTGTTACAGGGGTAACTTTGCCATTCTTTAGTTATGGTGGTTCTTCTTTATTAGTAAGTATGGCTAGCATTGGAATTATTTTAAATATATCTAAAAATTATTAAAATACAATTCATTAATTAATGCAGAAAAGATTGAAAGTATGATTTATGAAATAAGAGAAAAACAGGTAATGTTGGACTCTGATTTAGCAACATTATATCAAGTTGAAACAAAAAGAATTAATGAATCTGTAAGAAGGAATCCTGAAAAATTTCCGGAAAGATTTTGTTTTCAATTAAACGAAAATGAATATATTGATATCTTAAACTTGAGGTCGCATTTTGCGACCTCAAGTTTAGAATACAATAGCCATGGTGGTAGAAGATATCAACCTCGTGTATTTACTGAGCAAGGTGTAGCGATGCTTGCCACTATTTTGAAATCTGATATTGCAACCCAAGTTAGTATTGCCATCATGGATGCTTTTGTAATGATGCGAAAATATATTTCTAATGAATTGATTCAACAAAAATATATTAACAATTTAGTGATAAAGCATGATGAAGATATTAAATTATTACAAGAATCTTTTAATAAATTTGAAGAAAAGAAAAAAGTTAATGAAATTTATTTTAATGGACAAATCTATGATGCTTATTCAAAAATAGTTGAAATTCTTGAATGTGCACACGATAACATAATTCTTATCGATAACTATGCCGATAAAAATATTTTAGATATGATAAGAAGTATAAAAATTGATGTAACTATAATATGTAAAAATAATGGATTATTAAAACAAATAGATATAGATAAATATCAAAAACAATATAAAAATCTAAAAGTAATTTATAATAATGATTTTCATGATAGATATATTATACTAGATGAAAAAGAAATTTATCATTGTGGAACATCTTTAAATTATGCAGGTAGTAAAACTTTTTCAATTAATAAATTAGAAGATAAAATAGTAAAGAACAGTTTAATAAAATATACACTTACAATTATAAAATAATTTAATTGCATTCAAAATAAAAGTAAAGTCTATATGAATAATATTACCTGTCTGATGAAATAAAAATTGAAGAAATGATTTATGAGTAGAGACTAAACGAATTAATGAAACTATAAGAATAAACTTTGAAAAATTTTCAGAAAGATTTTACTTTAAATTAAATAAAAATGAATATCAAAATATTCATAAAATAACTTCAAATATTCACCAAATAAAAAGCAGTAATATTAACAACAAATTTAATTAAATATTTTTTTGACATTTGATATATAATTAGTTAAAATAAAACTTAAATTAGGAAGTGAATTTATGTCTCTTATGATAACTAAATTACGTCAATTAAACTATTTACTTAAAAACCTTTCTTTAGACCAATTTGATGAAAGAGTTTTTAAAGATAACTTTAATAATATAATACTTAATTATGAAAATAATGAATTAATGGATTGGATAATTAATCAAACTTTAAATCAATTTAAAAAAGCCTACAGTTATGACGATATTGAATTTTGTAAGAGACTACATATTATAAATTATTTAGTAAATCATAGTAATAGTTTGACTGAAGCTTCTTTTGAAGCAGTAGCAATGTTAATAAAAAAATATTTAGATTTTGCGGAAAATTCCCAAATAACAATTTCTTCAAAAGTCAATGATTTAATTACGCAAATTAAAAGTAAAATAAATATAGATTATAATTCTAAAATGCTTGATTTAAAAGAACAAAATGCTAATTTAAATCAACAATTAAAAACTTATGAAAAACAAATTAATATTCTTATAGAAGAAAATAATAAATTAAAAATAAAAGATACTAAACAACGTCATGAGTTAAATGAAAAAACTAATGAATTAAAAGATTTAGAAAAAAATAAAAAAATAAGAGAAAATAAAATCCAAAAATTAATTTTTAACAATAATCATTTAAATAAATTATTAGAACGAAATCAAAATATTCTTGATAAAACTAATGCTAATTATACTGCTTTGGAAAATAAAGTAAATAAAACTAAAGAAATTGAAAAAATTATTATAAATCAACTTTATAATAATCCTACTACATTAAATAACATTGTTTTAGAATTATATAAGAAAAATTATAAACTAACTACTAAAGAAATTTATAGTATTATTAAAAATATAAAAGATATTGATATAGATGAAACATTTTATGATAACAATTTAATTTTTAATATACGTGCTCCAAAAATTACAACTAATGCTGTTTTAGATTTTGGCTATATTAATAATTATATATTAAATGTTTTAGTTACTGCTGATTATCATATTGGGTTGGATAATTTTAAAAGACGTCAAAAAGAAATTGATTTACTATTATGTGTTAATGATTATTGTGAGACAAATGATATTGATTTTATTATTAATTTAGGCGATGTAGTTTCTATAAAAGAAAAAAATCGAGAAAATACTTTTTCTAGTTTTAGTTATATAAAAGAAATGTTAGATTTTTTAGTTAATAATTATCCGGAAGTTTTAAATACGCAACAAATTATATTGGGTGGTAATCATGATGAAATATTTGTAAGAAGCGGAATTGATTTTTTAGAAAAGTTAACTAATCAAAGGTCGGATTTAACTTTAGTAGGGTATAATCATGCTTTTATTAAATTAGGTAATTCATTAATTGCTTTACATCATCCGCGCAATCGTTTTGGTTGTTATAATTCTGTTAGATATGATTTAATTAATTACTTAAAAGATTATTATAAAAATAGTACTATCAATTTTAATGAAGTGTGTTTTAATTTATTAGGTCATACACATAAATATAATATAATTAATGATTATAAAAGTATATTTGTTCCATCACTATTAAAAGATAGAATGGAGAATGGCGCTATTCAATTAAAAATTTATTTTAATGCTAATCATAATATTGAACATGTGGAAATAATTAATTTAACTATTACTAATAAAGAGTTACAACCAAAATATACTACAATTTATAGAAAATTAACTAGATAGTATCATTTAAGATGGTAATATATCGACCATCTTTTTTTATTTGTTTTTGTTTTTCTAATTCAGTTAATTTGCGCATTAAAGCACTACGGTCAACGGCAATATATTCTGCTAATTCTTTATAAGAAAAAGGTATAGTAAAACTTAAACTAGCATTTTTTTGCTTTAAATAATTAAAATAAGTAAATAATTTTTCTTGGATGCTTTTTTTAGTTAATATATCCATTTTTAAATTGATTTTACTTGTATAATCTAAGACTAAGTCAAATATTTGATTGACAATCATTTTATGGTAAGGGCATAATTCATTACAACCTTTTAATAAATAATTATAATCAAAGAAAATAATTTCGGTATCTTCATCAGTAATAATAAATAAGTCATCTTCATTGTGCATAATAAAGCTTCGTGAAAAAATATTATCACGCATAAGTTTTTCAAAAATAAAAGTATTACCATCAATATCAGCTTTATAAATTGTTATTTGACCATTTTTAACTATTCCGATTTCTTTTTTCTTACTATTAAAAGCTTGGATATATTCTCCTTTGTGAAATGATTGTATATGTGCATTGACACATTTTGACAAAAAAAGATAAAATTGTTCATTTAAAATATTTGGCATTGTTTCGGGCATTTTTGCACTTCCTTTATTTTTGTTCTAAAAAAATTATAACAAAATTTTAAAAATGTTGCAAATGCAACAATTATTATTGTTGCTTTTTGCTATAATGAGTATAAATAGAAAATAGGAGTGACATTAATAATGACAAAAAAAACAAATTTAAGAATAATTAAAAGAAATGGAAATATGCAAGATTTTGACCCCGAAAAAATAAAGATAGCTATTCGTAAGAGTGCTGAAAGAGTTATGATAGAATTAACCCCTGAAGCTGAAGATGAAGTAGTAGATTTAGTTTTAGAATATTTAGATACACAAACTACTGATTTAGAAGTACAACAAATTCATAACTGTGTAGAAGCTGCTTTAGAGAAAGTTAATCCTTTAGTAGCTAAAAGTTATCGGGAATATCGTAATTATAAAAAAGATTTTGTTCATATTTTAGATAAAGTTTATAAAAAAGCTCAAGCTATTAATTATATTGGTGATAAAGAAAACTCTAATACTGATAGTGCTTTAGTAGCAACTCAAAGAAGTTTAACTTATGGAGCTTTAAATAAAGAATTATATAAGAAATTTTTCTTAACAAGTGCTGAAGTAGAAGCTTGCGAAGATGGTTATATTTATGTACATGATATGTCAGCTCGTCGTGATACTATGAATTGTTGCTTATGTGATGTTGGTAGTGTTATGGCTGGTGGCTTTGAAATGGGTAACTTATGGTATAACGAACCAAAATCACTTGATACTGCTTATGATGTTATGGGTGATGTTATTATTAATACAGCAGCTATGCAATATGGAGGTTTTACAGTACCTGAGGTTGATACAATCTTAGCACCTTATGCTAAAAAATCATATAAAAAATATTATGAAGAATATCTTGATATTAAAGGTGGTAAAGTTACTAAAAAGTTAGAAGAAGAAGCAAAAGATTATGCTTGGAAAAAAACAGTTAGAGAATGTGAACAAGGTTATCAAGGTATTGAATATAAATTAAATAGTGTTGGTTCTTCTCGTGGTGATTATCCATTTGTAACATTTACTTTTGGTGTTGAAAAAGATGAATTTGGACAAATGATTACTAGAACTATTTTAAATACTCACCGTAAAGGTCAAGGTAAAAAAGGTCATAAAAAACCAACATTATTCCCTAAATTAGTTTTCTTATATGATAAAGAATTACATGGTGAAGGTAAACCATTAGCTGCTAGTTTTGATGCCGCTATTGAATGTAGTCGTAAGACAATGTATCCTGATTATTTATCACTTT
>CANRCO010000028.1 GCA_947629125.1 uncultured Bacilli bacterium
GAGCGAGAAACATTGTCGCCCAGAATAATTTATTACTCGCACCATCTGGGAGCGAGAACATTTCCTTTATGCAATAATAGTATAATCTATTTTACATTTAAAAGTCAATAAATTACTTAATGAATAATTTTATATGATATAATAATTAAGTAATGTAAATAGTTAGTTGCAATGCATGTTTTAAATATCAATTAAATAAAATAGATAAGGGAAGAAGGCATACTAATGAAAATCATTGTCACGGCTGGTGGAACAGGTGGACATATTTATCCGGCTTTAGCGATAATTAATAAATTTAAAGAAAAAGAAAAAGATTTAGATATTTTATATATTGGAACGCATAATCGCATGGAAAAAGATATTATTCCTAAAAAAAATATTAAATATGAAGCTTTAGAAATATATGGATTTAGTAAAAGTGATATTAAAAGAGATATTAAAAATATTAATTTAATAAAAAAATCTTACCAAAAGTGTTTAAAAATTATGCAAGATTTTAAACCCGATGTTGTTATTGGAGTTGGTGGGTATGTTACTTATCCAGTTATTAAAGCTGCTCATAAACTAAAAATTAAAACTTTTATTCATGAACAAAATAGTATTCCTGGTAAATCAAATTTAGCTTTAAGTAAAAAAGCTGATTTAATTGGTGTTTCCTTTAAAGAAAGTGAAAAATATTTTAAAAATAATAACGTTTTTTATACTGGTAATCCTTGTAGTGAAAATGCTTTAAATGTTAAACCCGCATCGTTAAAAGATTTAGGATTTAAAAATATGGATAAAAAATTTATTGTTTTTGTAGCTGGTAGTTTAGGTAGTAGCAAATTAAATGATATCTTTATTGATAGTATTAAAAAGTTAAAAGATAATTATAATATTTTATTTGTTACAGGTAATAACTATTATGAAAACGTTTTAAAACAAATTAAAAGTGATACCAATTTAGTTATTAAACCATTTGTAGATAATTTAGTAAGTGTTTTTAAAGTAAGTGATTTAGTAGTAACTAGAGCCGGAGCATCAACTATTAGTGAACTACTTGCTTTAGATATTCCCGCTTTATATATACCAAGTCCGTATGTAGCTAATAACCATCAATATTATAATGCCTTAAATTTACAAAAACAAAATTTAGCTTATCTAATTATCGAAAAAGATTTAACTAGTGCTAAATTAACTGATGAAATTACTAATATCTTTAGTGATGAACAAACTTATAATACAATTAAAAAGAATTTACAATTTCAAAAAAAGATGAAAAGTAGTGAAATAATTTATGAACAGATTAAAAAAATATTATGATATTTGACTAGTAAAAAGTCTTTTTTTTTGATATGATTTATATGAGGGAAAAACATGGCTAAACAAAAGGTTATAAAAAAGAAAAGATATCGTTTAAATGTTAAAGCTCTTTTTTATATGTTATTAATTTTATTAATAATTATTTTAGTATGTTTTAAAATAATTAATTTAAGATTAAAAAACATTTATATAACTGGAACTGATTATTTAACTGATGATGAAGTTATAAAAGTTGCTAAACTAGAAGATTATCCACGTATTTTACAAATTCATCCTGGTAAAATTACGAAAAACTTAAAAAAATTAGATTTAGTTAATGATGTTAAAGTTCGAGTTAATCCCTTAGGTAGTATTAAAATAAAAATAGATGAAGCTAAAATTTTATTTATCGATACTGATAATTTAGTCGTTTTATCAAATGGTAAAAAAATAAAAAATGATAATTATTTAGGTATTCCAATTTTAGTTAATACAATTCCGAAAAATATTTATCAAGAGTTTGTCAAAAGTTTAATTAAAATCGATGATGATATTTTACATTTAGTTAGTGAAATTGAATACTATCCATCAACGAGTAATAATGTAGTAATTGATGATAAAAGATTTTCTTTAACGATGAATGATGGTAATACCGTATATATTAATACTGTAAATATTAAACAACTTAATAAGTATTTAGAAATATATAAAGCTATTGCTAATAATCAAAAGGGTGTTTTATATTTAGATTCTTATAATAGCGATAATTATTATTTCACTCCGTATTCTTCTATACGTGCTAACCAACCGCAGGAGGAACAAAATGAAAATTAATTATCAAAAAGAATTAGAAAAAATTATTGCTAATTTAACTACAGTTCCTAATTTATTATTGCATAGTTGTTGTGGCCCTTGTAGTAGTCATGTTATTAGTTATTTAACAAAATATTTTAATATTACTGTATTTTATTATAATCCTAATATTGAGCCTCAGGAAGAATACGAAAAAAGAAAAAAAGAACAAATTCGTTTTATTCAAGAATTTAAAAGTCTAAATAAATTAGATTATTTAGATTGTGATTATGATAATGCGTCATTTAAAAAGGCGGTAAAGGGCTTAGAAAACGAAGTAGAAGGAGGAGCTAGATGTAATAAATGTTTTTACTTGCGTTTAGCTGCCACTGGCAAAAAAGCTCGGGAACTAAATTATGATTATTTTACAACAACTTTAACTGTCAGTCCTCATAAAAATAGTCAAAAAATTAATGAAATTGGTTTAATTTTAGCCAAGAAGTATCAAATTCCATATTTAGTTAGTGATTTTAAAAAGAATGATGGTTATAAAAAAAGTATTGAACTAGCTAAACAATATAATTTATATCGACAAAATTATTGTGGTTGTAGCTATCAAAGGAAGGAGCAAGTTCATGAATAATTTAATTATAATAGCAACATTTATTCCTTGGATTATCAACTTTTATGCTAATTTATTAGATATATATCGTAGTTTAGATTATCAAGATTTAACTGCTATAGAGTGGTTAAAGAAAAATTTCTTTAAAGAATTTCGTATTGATGCTCTAATTTTAATTTTAATTTTTATTTATTTTTCTAATTTTGATAAATTATTTGTTTGTAAATATTTATTCTTAGTTATGAATTTATATTTTTGGATTAATAATTTATATGAGAAAAAAGCACCAATAAAAATATTTACTTGTATTAAAGATAATTATAAAGAAATGTTAATTATTAATATAATATCATTTATACCATTTGTTTATTATTATTTTTATCATAATTTAATAAGTACTTATTTAGCTTTATTTGCCATTACTTTTTTAAATTTTATTTTAATTATTTTAATTCGTTTAATTAAAGAAAAAATAGTAAAAAGAAGTTTAGATTAAATAGATAATGTGTTAAAATAGAAGTATAGGGGAGAAGTAGTTTTGGAAAGCATTGGTTATAAAAGAGTTACAAATATTAAAGATTTACAATTAATTTTAGATTTAAATTTAAAAAAGGAAGATTTAATTAAATTAAATGAGTTTTTAGTGACTTTAACTAAGATAGATAATCTAAAACAAATTCTTTCTAACTTAGATAATATTTTAAATAATAAAATTTCTTTAAATAGAATAATTTATAAAGATTTTTTAGAAGCAATTAATCTGCATCATGATATAATTTTAATCTTGCAACAGCAGCAACTTTTAAATTTTATGATTGAGTTATTTATTTCAATGCGTCATACATTAATAAATGATATTAACTATTTAATTAAAAATTATGCTAATTTAACTTTAATTAAAAATAATTTAGCGGCTTTAGCTAACTTAGATTTAAAAGAATTTTGTTTAGTTAATAATAATTTAGATGATATTTATATTAATGAAATAAGTAATGCTAATTTAGAACAAACCCTTATATTTAGTGATGGTTTTAAAGAATGGATAAGTATGCAATCAACTACTTTATATCCTTTTAAATTAACTAATGCTAGTTTTATAATTATTATGTATAAAACTAAGGAAAAAATAAAAAGTGAAATCGTTTTAAATAGTTTAACTTTTGATGAATTAGATTTACCTAGTAAACAAGAATTATTTGATTTAAATACTTTACCAAAAGATATGGATATCAATATAATAGATAATCGAAATGAAGTTATTAATACATTGGAAATTGTTCAAGAAATGATTAAAGCAGTTGATATAGTACTAACTGATATTAATAAATTAAAAAACAATTTAAATTTGAAAGAATTAATTAAAAATGAAACTGAATATCAATATTTAAAAGTATATGAAAATTATTTAAAAAATAAAAGAAGAAGTCTATTAAAACAATTAGAAAATTTAGATATTGATAATAAAAAAGTTTTAAGTAAAAATGCTTGACATTTAAATTTAAAGGAGGATAATATCTTTTTAAGAAAGAAGGATAATAATGAGAAAGAAAATAGATTATGAACAAATTCCTAATAATTTAGCTTTAATACTTACTCAAATGGATATGCAAGATAAATTACAAGTAAGACGTTTTATTAAACAATTACAAATGACTTTAAAAAAGATGGGTAAAGATTTTTATACTAAATATGATATATTAAATTTCTTTGAAAAATATATATTAAATGAAGATTTAAAAATTATAGATATTGTGAAATATTGTAAATATTTAAAAATTGTTGATTTTAATCCAGCTGTTTTTAAACTTAAACAATTAGATAAATTTACATTAGCTAATTTTTTAGAAAGCATTAATACTAATGATTATCATAATTGTATTTATTTTCAATTTATCGATTATTTAATTAATAATCAAGAAGATGAATTATTAATTATTAATAATTTAAATGCATTAAGTGATTTGGGAATTAATAAATTTATATTTAATCCTGATATGCCTAAAACAAAAAGATGTGTTAATAAATTAGATAATAACACTAGACAACAACTAGCAGATTTAGTATTTAGTGATGGAATTAAATATTGGCAATATGAAAATGATAAAAAGAAATATCCTTTTATTTTAGAAAATCCTAATTTTATTATTAATAGTAATCGTGAAGCTTTAAATATTATAAATACTATAGAAGTAAGAAATTTAACTTTTGCTACTAATAAACTTCCTAAAAGTTATGAATTACAACGACATTTTTTACCAGATGATATGAAACAAAATGTTATTGATTTAAGAAAAGAATATATTAATACTATTAATCATTTAAATGATTTAATAGCAAGTTGTCAAAATAGTCTAAAGCAAATTAGAAAAATATATATGAATGATATAGCTAAATTAAATAAACATGAATTAATTAAATTAGATAAAGAATTTTGTTATATAAATGCTTGTCTAAAAACTATTAATGATTTAAAAGATAATAAACAAAAAGAATTAGATAATATTACTTTTGCTAATTCTAATAACTATTCAGCATTACCTAAAATTAAAAGTCGCCAAAATATTTTAAAATAACAGTTTTTACTGTTTTTTTATTTGCATATACCCTAAAGGGGTGTTATAATTAACTTGGTGATAAAAATATGCAAAGAAATGTAATTACAAAAACATATCGTAGTGAACAAGAAAAACATAATCTTAACAAACGCCTAAATATTATTAATGGACAAATCAATGGTTTAAAGCAAATGATTGAATATAATCGTGGTTGTAGTGATGTTTTAATTCAAATTTGTGCAGTTACTAGTTCTTTAAAAAGTATCGGTAATGAAATTTTAAAAAGCCAATTAGCTGGAGTTTTAGAAACTGATATAACTGATGAAAAAATCCAAGCTTTAGATGAAGCTGTAGATTTATTTAGTAAATTAAATAAATAGGACTTTCTTATTGAAATCGCTTGTTGATGTAGAACGTAGTATAATCAAAACATATCGGAAAGATATTTGGCATAATTTTGTTAAAGCAATTAAAGACTATAATTTAGTTAACGATAATGATGTTATTATGGTTTGTCTTAGTGGTGGCAAAGATTCTTTTTTGATGGCTAAATGTTTTCAAGAATTAAAAAAACATGGAAAAATTAATTTTGATGTCCATTATGTTAGTATGGACCCTGGTTACAATGAAATTAATCAAAAGAAAATTATAACTAATGCTAAGAATTTAAATATTGATTTAGAAGTATTTAAAACTGATATTTTTGATGTAGTAGCTAATATTGAAAGTAAAAATCCTTGTTATTTATGTGCAAGAATGCGCCGAGGACATCTTTATAGTAAAGCTCAAGAATTAGGTTGTAATAAAATTGCTTTAGGTCATCATTTCGATGATGTGATTGAAACAACTCTTTTATCAATGTTTTATGGAGCAGAAATTAAAACAATGCTTCCTAAACTCCATAGTGATAACTTTAAAGGTTTAGAATTAATTCGTCCGATGTATTTAATCAAAGAAAAAGATATTATAGCTTGGAAAAATTATAATGAATTAGAATTTATTAATTGTGCTTGTCGGTTTACGGAAAATTGTAGTATAAACGACGATGAATCAAGTAGTAAACGTTTAGAAATGAAAAAATTAATTAAAGAATTAAGAAAAAATAATAAAGAAATAGATTATAATATTTTTAAAAGTTTAGACAATATTAATTTAAATTGTGTTTTAGGTTATCATTATAATAAAGAAAAACATAGTTTTTTAGATGATTATTAGTAGTAGGTGAAGTAAATGAATCAAGAAAAAATTGGTAAATTTATTAAAACTATTCGTTTAAAAAATAATTTAACGCAAAGTGATTTTGCCAAAACATTAGGAGTTACTTACCAAGCCGTTAGTAAATGGGAAACTGGTAAAAATATGCCAGATGTAGCGATTTTGCAACAAATTAGTGAACAATATAATGTTCCTTTAAATGAGTTGTTGGCTGGTAAAAAAACTAATTCATCTAAAAAATATTATTTAATTATTATATTAATAGTTATAGTTATTGTAGGAGCTTTGTTATTAATTTATTTTTTTCATCATGATAATTTCGAATTTAAGACTTTAGATAGTAGTTGTAAAGATTTTAAATTAACTGGTAGTGCTGCTTACAATAATAATAAAACTAGTTTGTATTTATCTAATATCGATTATTGTGGTGAAGAAGATAAAACTGAATATCTAGAAATTTCTTGTACGTTATATGAAGAATATAAAAATACTATTATTAAGATTGCTACGGAAGAGACTAAAAATTCTACTTTAGATGATTTTTTAAATAAAGTTCAATTTAATATTGCTGATTATTCACCTAGTTGTAAATCTATAAATGAAAGTAATCTTTATTTAGAAATAAATGCGCAAAATAAAGAAGAAAAAATAGCAACTTATAAAATTCCTATTGAATTAAAAGATTGTTAATTCAACTTATAGTTTAGCAAATTCAACTTATAATTTATTGCTAAACTTTTTTTATTTTTTTAAAATGGTTTTAGAGGTGAGAAAAATGCGAAAATTTTTTAGTGTTTTATTTTTAGTTTTATGTTTATGTGGCTTATGCTCTTGTCAAAAAGAAAAAGAAAAGAAAGAAACAATAAGTGATGCTACTAAATTTAAAGAAGAATATGAAAAATTAAATAATACAGTTCGTGAAAGTGATGGAGCTAAATATAATAATGTAAGTATTCCTGTAGATAATCCAATTAAATATATTGATTGTAGTGAAGCTCTTGATATTTTAAACCAAGAAAAAGCAGTTATTTATGTTGGTGCTAATTGGTGTCCATGGTGTCGTAATGCCGTAAATGTTTTATTTGATGCTGCCAAAGAAAATAATATTGAAACAATTTATTATTTAAATTTAGATGATGAAAAAGATGAATTCACAGTTGAAGATAATAAAGTTGTAAAAACTAAAGATGGTAGTAAAGCTTATTATCAATTATTAGAAAAGTTAGATGCAATTTTATCAGATTATACTATTACTAATGATAAAGGAAAAACATTTGATACGAAAGAAAAAAGAATTTATATGCCATTTGTTATGGTAATTAAAGATAAAAAAGTAATTGATAATCATGTAGGAACTGTTACTTTAAATAAAAATCAAACTAAATACGATAAAATGACTGATGACCAAAAAACTGAATTATTAAATATTTATAATAAAATGTTTGAAAAAATAAAATAGTTAATCTATTTATTTTTTTATTTTCTTTTTTTAGTTTTTCTTTTATAATTATAATGAGATAAAAGGATATGGTCTTATGAATTTAAAACAAAACTTAATTATTATTGCTGCTATAATTTTTATTGGTTTAGCATTTATCGTTTATAGTAAATTTAATAATAAAGAAGAAATAAAAGAAACTAAAAGTACCCAACAGTTAATAACTGAGTATTTAACTAATAAATATAATGAAGAATTTACGAAACCTAAATTTATTAAACAAAGTACTGTTGAAACTAATAAAAATAGCTATGAAAAAGAACAAATAGTTATGAATTATTATGTAGCTAATAGTAAAAATAATAATAGTGATATAACCATATATTATCAAGAGGGTAATCAATCTTTTTCTGATACTTATGAATTAGAAAAAGAGGAATTACAAAAAAGTTTAGCTTTTTTTGATTTATTAAATACTAAATTTAGTAATGCTATAAATTATTATACAATTAAAGAAAATTATCATCAGTTAGCTTTAAGTCAAACTAAATCTAAAGAAGATTTAGAAAAAGGTTTAAAAACTATCTATGATTGTCCAGTTAATTATTTAAATAATCGAGTAATTGAGTTTACTTTAAAAATAAATCAAAATGTTTATTCATTTAGTAAAGCTAATTATAATAATTTATTAGAAGTATTAAATTTTTTAAAGCAAAATATTACTAAAGAAATAAATTTTGAATTTAAAATTATGAGTTTAGATAATGTGGAAATAAAATATGAAGCAAAAACCCAAAATCTATTAGTTAATGATTTAAATAGCTATTTTTCAGAAATGGCTCGTAATGAGTCTTTAACTGATTTTGTTAAAAGAAGTAATTATACAATCAAAATAAAGAAGTATTAAGAGGTTTAAATGCGTAGAAGAAAAAAAATTAAAAAGAATAGTTTAAATTATATTTTAATTGTTCTAGTATTGTTTTTAGCTTTTGAGATATATCATTATTATGGTGCAACTACTTATGGTTTAACTTCTAATATTGATGTTTTAGAAGTGCCACAATATACCAATAAATCTTATGTTTATATTAATAACAATGAACCTGAATTTAAAGAAAGTGATTATACTACTAAATCTTTTGAGAGATATAGTGAATTAGATTATTTAGGTCGTTGTGGCGTTGCTTTTGCAAATATTGGTTATGATTTAATGCCAACGGAAGAACGAGGTAGCATTGGGATGATTAAACCAAGTGGCTGGCATACTGTTAAATATGATAATGTTGATGGTAAATATTTATATAATCGTTGTCATTTAATTGGTTATCAACTAACAGGTGAAAATGCTAATAAAAAAAATTTAATAACTTGTACAAGAGAAATGAATACTGTAGGAATGTTACAATTTGAAAATGAAGTAGCTGATTATATTCGCCAAACTAAAAATCATGTTTTATATCGAGTTACACCCATATTTGAAGACCAAAACTTAGTAGCTAAAGGAGTACAAATGGAAGCTTATTCTGTTGAAGATAATGGGCGTGGAGTTAAATTTAATGTTTTTGTTTATAATGTTCAAAAAGATATATTAATTGATTATAAAGATGGTAGTAGTAAACTAAAAATTTAATTATAATTTTTTAGTTTTTTTTCATAATAAAAATAGGTGTTTATTGTGAAATTAAAAAAAGTTAATATAATCTTTATTCTAAGTAGTATTTTACTTATTTATTCTTTAGTTAATATAATAAATTGGGTAAAAGATTCTTATCAGACTAATAAAATAAAAAATTCTTTAGTTGTTTCTAAACAAAATGATAATAAAGAAAACGATGTATTATTTAATGCTCCTAAAAATTTAGATGATCCATACTGGGATTATGTTAATGAAGATTTTTTAAGTATTGATTTTCAAGATTTACAAAAACAAAATAACGATGTAGTTGGGTGGATTAATTTAGCTGGTACCGAAATTGATTATCCTATTGTCCAAGCTAAAGACAATTCTTATTATTTAACTCATTCTTTTGATAAAAGTGAAAATAAAGCTGGGTGGATTTTTTTAGATTATCGTAATAATTTTAATAGTTTAAGTTTCAATACAATAATTTATGGCCATCGCCGGAAAGATAATTCGATGTTTACTTCTTTAAAAAATCTTTTACAAGATGATTTTTATAAAAATTATAAACCACTTATTAAAGTAGCTACACCAAAAGTTAATTATATTTGGCAAATATTTAGTGTTTATACAATAAAAAAAGAAAGTTATTATATAACAACTGACTTTGCAAGATTAAAATTATATCAAGAATTTTTAAGAACTATTACTAAGCGAAGCCTTAAAGATTTTAAAACTAACATTAATACAGAAGACCGCTTACTAACTTTATCATCTTGTTATAATTCTCATGATGAAAGAATTGTTGTGCATGCAAAACTCATAAAAAAAGAAATTCTTAATTAAGAATTCTTTTTCATAAATTTTGTTGATAAACCAAGACCACAAATTCCTAAACTACCTAAAATAATATAAAGGCTTAAGTTATCACCAGTTTGAGGACTTTGTTCTCTAATTCCTTCAAATAAAGCATTTACTTCACTTAAAGCTAATTCATCACCACTAGTTACTATTTTTTCAACACCATTCATTGAAACAATAGCATCATCAGAATCACTAGGTACCCATAAAGTAGGGGCAGTAGCACTTTCTGTTGTATTTACAATATTACAATTATCATCTAAATTTAATTTAACAGTTTCATCAACATCTTTACCTTGACCTAGTTCGATACCACCAAAACCATTACCAGAAACATCAATTGTTCCTACTAAAGTTACATTTGCACCGTTAGCTAATAATGCCGCATTAGCTCCTGTTAATTTAATATTTTTAATAGTTGCAGTGGCTTTGTATACATGTAAAACATATATACCTCCCCAAACTTTATTATCTTTACTATTATCTTTTCCAAATGTTCCTGTGTATCTTATGGTATGATTATTACCATCAATCGTTAAGTCTCGTGTAATATGAATTTTTTCTGTTGTATTAATATCAGAATTTAAAACAATGGTTGAAATATTTTTATCAGCAATAGCACTTTTTAATTGTTCTTGATTACTAACAGTAGTGGTAGTTTGTGCTTTAACTGTTGTTAAAGACATAATTGTACATAAAAATACTGCTAAAAATAAACCGATTTTCTTTGTCACTTTATTTATTCTCCTTTCTATTACTAGTTTGGCATATTTTGTCTTTTTTATACGAAAATTGTCAATTTTTAGCTGAATTTTTTAAAAAGTTAACCCATTACTTGCCCACCATTATTATGAATTACTTGACCTGTAACATAACTAGAATCATTAGATGCAAGAAAAACAAAAGTAGGAGCAAGTTCATAAGGCATGGCACAACGAGCCATTGCCGCATCACTACCTAAAGAAGGAATTTTTTCTTTTACCCAGCAAGCTGGTTGTAATGGAGTCCAAAAATAACCAGGTGCAATAGCGTTTACTCTAATGTTTTTAAGCGCTAAATTACGAGCTAAAGCTCTAGTAAAACCCACAATAGCACCTTTAGTTGTAACATAATCGATTAATTGTGGTTCACCATAAAAAGTAGTAATTGATGATAAATTGATAATGGAATCACCAGCATGTAAGTGAGGTAAAACTTCTTTGGTTAAATAAAACATTCCATAAACATTAACTTTCATAGTGTAATCAAATTGTTCATCACAAATGTCTAAAAGACTATCTTGTTGATATTGAACACCAGCATTATTAACTAAAATATTAATTTTACCGAATTTTTTTAAAGTTTCAGTAACTATTTTTTTACAAAATTCTTTATTAGTAATATCACCAGCTATTAATAAACATTCGCCACCTAATTTTTCAATATATTTCTTAGTTTGTTCAGCATCTATATGTTCATTATAATAAGGAATAACAACTTTAGCTCCTTCTTTAATAAACGCAATCGCTGCTGCTCGACCAAGACCACTATCACCACCTGTAATAATAGCTACTTTATCTTTTAATTTATTACTACCTTGATAATTAGGATCATCAAAAATAGGTAAGGGATTCATTAAATATTCCATTCCTGGTTGTTTTTCTTGACTTTGTTGTGGAGCAATAATTTTATATTTAGTACCTTGTAAACCATATTCAGCATTATAAATATAAAATTTATTACCAAATTGATAATCGTATTTCATTAACTTAACCTCCAATAATACTATATGAATTAGTTAAAGATAGGTTATTTAATTAAAAGCTAGTTCGACATCTAAATCATTATCCATAAATGCAATATATAAAAATATAAAGCCACTTATTAAAATTAGGGCACTACCTAATAAATTTAATTCCTGTAATTTTTTGCCATTGGAAGTGGAAGAAGTATTTTGATAATCTTGATAATTATCTACAAAAAAGTAAATATAAATAATTATAGCAATTACAAAAATAATTATTGTTAGTTGGCGATATTTTTCTTTGGCTTGTAAATCATTATTTTTAAAATATCTTTTTTCAAAGGTATTGGAGTATAAACATAAAACAATTAAGATAAAATAAATAATCCAAATAAAATTTTCTATATCAATTTGTTTAATTCTTTTTTCGACATCTTTCATATTAAAGTATATTCTTTTAAATTTTTAAATATAATTTTATTAAAGTTACAGTTTTTGGTTAAAAAAATGTAAAAAATATTTTACAAATTAAAAATTATATGTTATTATTATGACTGTACTGAAATCAAATCGTTAATTTTCGCGAATTTTAGTATAATTTGGAGGGATAGCGAAGTGGTCAAACGCGGCAGACTGTAAATCTGTTCCTTCGGGTTCCATGGTTCAAATCCATG
>CANRCO010000029.1 GCA_947629125.1 uncultured Bacilli bacterium
AGCAACATTACTATATAACAATCAAAAAATAATCGAACCAAATAATCTAAATAATTTATTAGATAGAGAAACAACAAGTAAAGATTATAATTTAGGTAAACATTTAACAACAGTAAGAATCAATGCTAATAGTAATAAAACATTAAACTTAAAAATATGGCTAGATGAAAACACTAGTTTTAATGACTTAAAAGAAAATAATACCTTTGAAAGTAAAATAGAGATAGGTAGTATTAAAAGAGAGAATATACTAGCTAGTGATTATGTTAGAATCATAAGTGAAGAAAACAACCAACTAGCATATGACGAAACAATAGACAACAACTTAAGATATATTGGAGCAACACCTGATAATTATGTTGACTTCAATGGAGAGAAATGGCGAATAATAGGAGTTATGAACAACATTGATGATGGAACAGGTAAAAAAGAATCAAGAATCAAATTAATAAGAGCTAACTCATTAGGTTCATTTTATTGGGACTATAAACAAAACGGAGTTGGTTCATCTACTTATGATAAAGGTAGTAACGATTGGAGTGACTCTCAACTTATGATGATGCTGAATCCAATTGATATAGTAAAAGATGGATGGAAAGCAACTGGTAAAAATTATACAATTGATAATGAAGGCTATGTAATTGATAATAAGAATCAAAAAATTTATAGAGAAATTGGAAGTTACTTTAATAGAACTAGTGGATTTAAGCCAGCTCAAGCAACTACAACAAATTTTACAGAAGAATCAGTAGATTTTAGTAGTAACGGTTTAAAAAATGAAAGTAAGAATTTAATAAATAAAGTTAAGTTTAATTTGGGAGCTTTTCCAAGGAATAAATCTATACCAGCAATAGCCAGTAATTATTATGAAGCTGAACGAAGTACTAATGTTTTTCCTAATAGACCTGCAACTTGGATAGGTTATGTTGGTTTAATGTATTTAAGTGATTTTAGTTATGCTACAAGTGGAGGAGGTTCATTAAGTAGAAAAAATTGTTTATTAACAGAAATAGATGATTTGTCAAACAATACAGAATGTTTAGATAGTAATTGGTTATATACTCTATCAACATCTTTATGGTCAATAACTCATCGTAGTGACCATCAAACTCGTGTAGAAGGAATTAAAGCACCTGGAACTCGATTTACATATGGAGACGCTGGAGGACCTGGTGGTCTATCTTATGTTTTTCCTGTTACTTACCTTAAAAGCGATGTTTTAATAACCTCTGGTGAGGGTACTAAAAACAATTCATTCAAGTTAGCAATTTAAATACTTAATTAAAATTATTAAGTATTTTTTTAATAATTTAATTGACTAAAGAACAAATGTTTAGTAATATGATTTTAGGATGTGGTACAATTGAATAGTCAAGAAAAGTTAAGTAAATATGCCTGCTTAAATAAAGATGCTTATCGTTTAAAAAAAGAAAAGGAAGATATTCGTACTCCTTTTTTTCGCGATATAGACCGAATAATTTATTCTTTAGCTTATCGTCGTTATGAAAATAAAACCCAAGTTTTTTCTTATATTAAAAATGACCATATTACTAACCGAATGCTTCATGTTCAATTAGTAAGTAAAGCCGCTCGAACAATTGGACGGGCATTAAATTTAAATGAAGATTTAATTGAAGCAGCAGCACTTGGACATGATTTAGGGCATGTGCCTTTAGGTCATGTTGGAGAAAGTATTTTAAATGAAATTAGTTTAGCCAATAATAATGGTTATTTTAATCATAATATTCATAGTGTACGAACTTTAATGGTTTTAGAAAATAATGGAGCAGGTTGTAACCTTTGTATTCAAACATTAGATGCTATTATGACTCATAATGGTGAGTTTTTACTAGGTGAATACTATCCCCAAAATAAATCTACTCAAGAATTTTTAGAAGAATATAAAAAATCTTACCAAGATGCTACAATAATAAAAAAATTACATCCTATGACTTTAGAAGGATGTATCGTAAGAATTTGTGATATAGTTGCTTATATAGGAAAAGATATTGAAGATGCTATATTATTAAATAAACTTAAAAGAGAAGATATACCTGATGAAATTACGAAAGTCTTAGGTAATAATAATCGTCAGATAGTTAATACTATAATATTAGATATTATAAAAAATAGTAAAAATAAACCATATATTAAATTAAGTGATGATGTTTATCAAGCTATCAAAAACTTAAAAGATTTTAATATGCAAAATATTTATCAACCAGCTAACCAAAAATCAGAAATTACTAAATATCGTAAAATGTTTAATGCTTTATTTACAAAATATATGAATGATTTACATAATAACAATCAAAAATCTTTAATTTATCAGGATTTTTTAAATACAATGAATGCTAAATATTTAAAAGAAACAACTGATGTACAAAAAGTAATTGATTTTCTAGCTGGCATGACAGATGACTATTTTTTTAGAGAGTACAAAGGTATTGAAAAAAAATAATGTGGTATACTAAAATAGAAGGAGTTCAATATGAAATATAAAAAATATGAAACTAAATCTTTTAATATTTATACGATAAAAACTGATAAATTTAAGAATTGTCATATGGAAATTATTTTTCGTGATGAAGTAAATCAAGAAAAAGATTTATTAAATTTTTCTTTTTTAGCCGATTTAATAAGTGATTGTTCTAAAAATTATCCTAGTAGAAGAGATATTAGTATTGCTTTAGAAAATCTTTATAATGCCAGATTTTATGGAGTTAATCAAAAAGTTGGTAAAACAATATTTACTTCTTTTTTATTAGATTTCGTTAATCCTAAATATATAACAGAAGAAGATTATTTAACCAATGTTTTAAAATTACCATTTGAAATAATTATGAATCCATATGTTAAAGATGAAGAATTTGATATAACTATGTTTAATATAATTAAAAATCGAATTAGAACAAATATTAATAATATGAAAGAAGACCCAACTCGTTTAGCTATAAATCATGCATTAAAAAAGATGGATGAGACTTCTGTAACTTCTTATCGAATTCTAGGTACTATTGAACAATTAGAAGAAATTACTCCTAGTTCTTTATATAAAGTATATAAACATTTAATTAATGATAATAGTTGTGATATTTTTATAATCGGCGATTTAGATATGGATAAAGTTGCTAAGATAATTACAGATAATTTTAAATTGCGTTCAGTTAAAAGTAAAAACTTTGAATTAAGTGTGGAAAATAAAACTCGTAAAAAGCCTTTTACTATTACAGAAAATGGTGATTACGTTCAAGCTAATTTAATTATGATATATAACTTAGTAAATTTAAGTGAACGAGAAAAGAATTATGTTATTCGAGTTTTTAATTTTATTTTTGGCAATGGTTCTTTAAATGCTAAACTGATGAATTATTTAAGAGAAGAAAATGGGCTTTGTTATGGAGTTTCTAGTATGTATTTAAAAAGAGATAATTTATTAATGGTTCAAGTATCTTTAGAAAAAGAAAAAATTCCAAAAGCGATGAAGTTAATAAAAAAAGCTTTAAATGAAATGACAAAAGGTGATTTTACAGATGAAGATATGGATGAAACAATTAAATATTATACTTCATCTGTCGATTTATCATTAGATAATGAAGTAAATATTTTAGATAATTACTTATTCCATATATATGACAATATAGATTTATTAGAAGATATTAAAAAAGAAATAAAAACTGTAAAAAAAGATGAAGTAATTAAAGTTGCTAATAAAATAAAACTAAATACTATTTATACTTTAGTAAGTGGGGGTGAGTAAATGAAAGAAATAAAATTAACAGATGTTGATGAAGTAATTTATTATGATGTTTGTGATAATGGTCTACCGATTTATATGTGGCCTAATAACAAAGTTAATAGTTTTTATATAACTTTAACAGCCAAATATGGCTCTATTCACACTAAATTTAAATTAGATAATAAAAGTAAAATATATGAAGTACCTAGTGGTTCAGCTCATTATCTTGAACATGTTAAATTTAATGAACCAGATGGTACAACTGCTCATGAATATTTTGCTAAATTAGGTAGTGATGTTAATGCTTTTACTGTTCCTGATTACACTACTTATCAAGTTTTTGCTTCAACTGAGTTTGAAAAAAATTTAAATCATTTACTTGATTATGTTATGACTAGTTGTATTACAAAAAAATTAGTTAATAAAGAACGAGGAATTATTACCGAAGAAGCTAATATGGGTCAAGATAATCCTTATCAAAAATTAATGTATAGTTTTTATCGTAATATATTTAAAAACCTAAATTATCGAATTGAAACAATTGGTACTTTAGAAGATATCAAAAAAATTAATGAAAAAGATTTGCAATTAATTTTCGATACTTTTTATCATCCGCAAAATATGATTTTAGTTATAACTGGTAATTTTAATCCATACGAAGCAGCAGCTATGGTTAAAGAAAATCAAAAGAAAAAAGAGTTTTTACCATATCGTAAACCAGAATTTGTTGGCGAAAAAGAACCAACTCAAGTAGTTAAAAAGTATGAAGAAATTACTGGTAATATAGGTGAACCTAAAATAAAAGTTGGTTTAAAATTATTAGATAGTCGTTTTAAAATGAAAGATAAAATTAAATTAAGAATAATTTTAAGAATGATTATGAATATTAATTTTGGAGTAACTAGTGAATTTCGTAATGAATTATTAGAAAAAGAACTTATAACATCTTTAAATAGTTTAGTTTATTTTTTTCAAAATTATTTAATAATTGATGTAACATCTCAAACTAAATATCCCGAAGAAGTTACTAAAAAAATAGTTGCTAAGTTAGAAAATTTGGATGTAACAGAAGAAACTATAAGTAGACGAATTAAAGCAAATATTGCTAATTTAATTTTAGATTATGATGATATAGAATATGTTAATAGTAACATTGTTAATGCTTTAATTTATGATGGCAAAATAACTAATTCTTATAAAAAAATATATGAAAGTATTACGATGGAAGATGTAAATAAAGTATTAAAATTAATTGATTTAAAACATATGTCAATTATTGAAATGTTACCAAATGAAAATTAAAAAAAGTTATTACAAATCGACGTAATAACTTTTTATCTGTTATAGTATTCAACAATTAATGATTCATTAATTTCTTGATTTAATTCGCTTCTATCAGGTGTTCTTAAATAAGTACCAGACATTTTCTTTTCATCAAATTCTACATAAGCTGGACGATTAACTTTATTTTCTAAAGCAGCTTTAATTGCTGGATGTTCTAAAGATTGTTCTTTAACTGCAATAGTACTACCAACTTTAACTTGAAATGATGGAATATTTACTTTACGACCATTAACAGTAATATGACCATGGTTAACTAATTGTCTAGCACCACGACGAGTATTTGATAGTCCCATTCGATATACAACATTATCTAAACGACTTTCTAATAATTTAAGTAAATTTTCACCAGTGATACCCTTCATTTTAGAAGCTTTTTCAAAAACTCTTTCAAATTGTTTTTCATTTAAGCCATACATAAATCTGACTTTTTGTTTTTCTTGTAATTGGATACCATATTCGCTTAATTTACGACGACGGTCAGTTCCGTGGGCACCTGGAGCAAATGGTCTTTTTAAATCTTTACCATTTTCTAATACAGAAAAATTAAGTCTTCTAGCCTTTTTATGCATTGGACCAGTGTATCTTGCCATAATTTTCTCCTTTCTTAAATTTTGCTTTAACAAAGGTTTGCTATTTATATTATATAGGGAGTTTATTTAAATAATTCCTTTAGGGCAGAACTAAATACTTTTAAACCATTTTTGGTAATAAACACATTATAAATATAAATAACGCTGCCACTTGTATTGCATAATTTATTATACACTAAATTTTATTTTAGTCAAATAAAAATAGAAGCTGCCCCCTGAAGACAGCTTCAAAGAATAAAAAGGGGTTGACTAGTGTGATACTAGCACCAATTCGCCAATAAGTGAATTGGTGATTGTTATACTAATTGATAAAGTTTAAATTGTCAATAGTTTTTTGAAAAAAATTTTAATTTTTTTTCATATGTAACTATTATTTTTTATTTCTTGTAAATTATTAAATTTTTTGTTATAGTTGATATATAGTAGAATTGAGGTTAGATAAAATGAACAAAAAAATGGCCGGGGGGGGGTTATTTAACCAACGAAGTAAAGGATTTACTTTGGTTGAGTTATTAGCCGTTATTGTAATAGTAGGTATACTAGCAACAGTCGGAGTAATAGCAGTTACAAATATAATTAATAATAGTGAAAATAAATCTCTAGTAGAAGAAGGATTGAACCTTGCTGCAGCAGGTAGGTATGCCTATGAAAATAACGAAAATCTTTCTAATAAAAGTATGGTATGTATCAGTTTAGAAACATTAAATGAAACAGGTTATTATGAAAAAGGAAAAAGTGAAGATTACTATGGTTCAGTGTTAATAAGTAGTGATGGTTCTAAAATAACTACAAAATTTTGGATAAATAATAAAGATAATGAAAAAGCTATAGAAGGAGCAAATTTAACAGCAACAGAAGATAATGTAGCAGCACCAAAAATTACTAATTGGGATTTAACTCAAACCAAAAACAATGGTAGTTTTTGTAATTTAACCCAAGCCGAATTAGATAATTTAAAGAATTCTGGTAGTATTCCAGGTAGTGGCGATTTAAATGAATATACTGGTGATAAAATAACGATAAATTTAAATGTAGAGAAACAAAATATAAATAATGATATAACAGGATTAGATTGTAATAATAAAAAAGAGGAATGTCCCGTATGTCCAAGTGGCGGTAGTGGAACTGGTACATCTTGTACACCATATGAATATCAAAATACTGAAATTTCGAGTATTACAGATACAAGTAAAAATTATTTAGTATTTAAAGATGATTGTAATTATAAAACTTTATTTAGATATTTAGGGACACAAAATGTAGAGTTAGCTGATAAATCCAAAGTTAATTTAAGAAAACTAGTTCAAGATGATTGGGCAACCGATGTTCAAACAGGTCTTTATGATGGACATGATTGTGAATATAGTTATAATGGCGATAGTTGTATACCACAAGCTAGTAGTCCACACTATGTTGTTTCAACAATTGATGGCCAAAATTATGGTTATACCTCATCTCAAAATGGAGACCAAAGATGCTATAATTATTATGGGTATAATAATAATGATAGAGATGAGTTACATCCAAATCCATTAAATAATGCATTGAATAATACATATATTGATTTTTTAGTTAATAATGCTGGAGCTAAAAAAGACAAAATCCCACAAATTCACTGGCTTCAACAAAAAAATTGTTATAATACTACAATAAGAGAGACTGACAAAGATTATGAAAAAAAATTAACTTTTTGTTCAGGTGATTTAAATGTTTCAAGTTCAGGAATTTCGCGAGTAGCCATAATGACTGTCGATGAGTTTAATAGCAATTCTTGGATTAATAAAAAAACTGTCGATGAATTATTGTTTGATGCTAGTTGTCAATGGTCAACATCAGCTGGTCGATCATATTGTAATGGTACTTATTTTTATGATGTATCCTTAGGTAGAGTAGAATTAAGTAATCCTGGAAAAGTATGTTTAGGTTCATATTTTAGACCAACATTTTATATATCAAATGATACTAAAATATATGCGCCAAAAGATGTAGCTCAAAATCAATGGGGAAGTAAAGACCATCCATATATAATTGTTCAATAGAAAATAAAGATTAGAATGAGATTGAAATATCTCATTTTTTCTTGTAAATTACTTTATTTTCTGTTATAGTTGATATAGTAGAAAAGAGGTATAAAATGGGCAAAATAGCGATTCGGGGGGGGGTTATTTAACCAACGAAGTAAAGGATTTACTTTGGTTGAGTTATTAGCTGTAATAGTAATAGTAGGTATACTAGCAACAGTTGGAGTAATAGCAGTAACAAATATTATAAGTAATAGTGAAAACAAATCTCTAGTAGAAGAAGGATTGAACCTTGCTGCAGCAGGTAGATATGCCTATGAAAATAACGAAAATTTATCGAATAAAAGTATGGTATGTATCAGTTTAGAAACATTAAATGAAACAGGTTATTATGAAAAAGGAAAATCAGAAGATTATTATGGTTCAGTGTTAATAACTAATAATGGTTCTAAAATAACTATAAAATTTTGGATAAATAATAAAGATAATGAAAAAGCTATAGAGGGAGCAAATTTAACAGCAACAGAAGATAATGTATCAGCGCCAAAAATTACTAATTGGGATTTAACTCAAACCAAAAACAATGGTAGTTTTTGTAATTTAACCCAAGCCGAATTAGATAATTTAAAGAATTCTGGTAGCATTCCAGGTAGTGGCGATTTAAATGAATATACTGGTGATAAAATAACCATAAACTTAAATGTAGAGAACCCAAATATAAATAATGATATAACAGGATTAGAATGTAATAATAAAAAAGAAGAATGTCCAGTATGTCCACCAAGTGGCGGTAGTGGAACTGGAACCTCTTGTACACCATATGAATATCAAAATACTCAAATTTCAAGCATTACAGATACAAGTAAAAATTATTTAGTATTTAAAGATGATTGTAATTATAATACTTTATTTAGATATATAGGAACACAAGATGTAGAATTAGCAAATGGAACTCATGAAAATTTAAGAAAATTAGTTCAAGATGATTGGGCAACTAACTTTCAAGCTGGTTTTGATGATATTGATCATTATCAAATTTACAACACTAAATATACAGTACCTCAGTATACAGGTTATAATACTTCTGGTAAATATGTAGTATCAGGTATTAACGGGGATAATCGTAGTCTAAGTACAGTATATGGAGATAGAGATTACTGTTATAATTTTTATGGTTCAGGCAATGCAATATTAAAAGATGGTGGAGCTTTATATCAAGCCTTAAATAAAACTTATATAGATTTTTTAAAAAATAGTGCAGGAGTAAATACTGATAAAATCCCAACAATTCATTGGTTACAACCTGTAAGATGTATTACAGATTGTGAGGGCTATTCTTATAAACAAAGTTATTATGATAAATGTGTATCTCAGTGTGTTAATGCTCATACACCAGATCTTATTGAGTATTCATTTGGTCAGCCCGTAACTAACCCTCAAACGGCTCAAGTAGCCATAATGACTGTCGATGAATTTAATAATAATTCTTGGATTAATAAAAATACTGTTAATGAATTGTTATTTGATGCTTGGTGTAAGCCTGCAGTAAACGGTGGTAGTCGTACATGTCAAGGGACATGGGCATATTACCCATCTAGTAATAAAGTAGAACATAACGGTCTATGTTATGGTGCATATTTTAGACCAACATTTTATATATCAAATGATACAAAAATATATGCGCCAAAAGATGTAGCTCAAAATCAATGGGGAAGTAAAGACCATCCATATATAATTGTTCAATAGAAAATAAAGATTAGAATGAGATTGAAATATCTCATTTTTTCTTGTAAATTACTTTATTTTCTGTTATAGTTGATATAGTAGAAAAGAGGTATAAAATGGGCAAAATGACAAATCGGGGGGGGGTTATTTAACCAACGAAGTAAAGGATTCACTTTGGTTGAATTGTTGGCTGTTATTGTAATAGTAGGAATTCTAGCAACAGTTGGAGTAATAGCAGTAACAAATATTATAAGTAATAGTGAAAACAAAGCTTTAGTAGAAGAAGGATTAAACCTTGCTGCAGCAGGTAGATATGCCTATGAGAATAATGATAATTTAGCTGGAAGTAATAAAGTATGTATCAGTTTAGAAACATTAAATGAAACAGGTTATTATGAAAAAGGAAAAAGTGAAGATTATGCAGGTTCAGTATTAATAACGAATAATGATGGAAAAATAACAACAACCTTTTGGATAAATAAAGAAAATAGTAAATATATTGAAGGAGCTAGCTTAACAGCAACAGAAGATAATGTAATAAAAGAAACAAAATTAAAATACGAAAATAAAGAAAGTTTAAATAACGGTTCATTTTGTAATTTTAAAACGGATGCCGAAAAAAATAGTGTCAATGTTGGAACAAAAGATAATTTAGATGAGTATGATGGAAAAACTCCAATAAGCATAACAGTAAATGATGATTCTAATTTAAATATAAATGTTCAAAATATAACTTGTAGAACTGATTCTGAAAGTGGGAACTGCCCTAATCAATCTGGAGATGTACCAGATACAACTAAACCACAAAATCCAGCAAATATACCAACAACAGGAACTAATAAAAATGAACCAAGAAATTATTTAGTATTTGCCAATGATAGTGATCATAATTTATTTAGAAAAATTGACATAAAAACAATGAATACAAAGCAAGATAATGGAACAACAAAGAATATAAGTAATTTAATTCAAATAGTTCAAAATAATTATGCTAGTATCAAACAAATGGGTTATTTAAAGAGTAAATATACTAATTTCAATACTTATGATTATTTAGACTATTATAGCAATGCCTTTACTTCTTTTGATATAAATGATCCTGAAACAAAAGTAGTTGCAAATATTCATGGTAATATAGATTATAAAAAATCAAAATCTACAACAAATACTGTAGGAGCTGATTTATATATAGCTTTAACTAAAGAAGAAGGAAATGAAGAGTCATATATTAAATACTTAAAATCAGTGGGTATCAACATAGCTCATAATTATATTCCTCGAGTAGAATGGAAACAGAAAAGATGTTATATTTATCAAACAGATACTAAACGTACCCAAATTGTATATGGGGAATATTTTTCTTTTATTAAGCCAAATCTTTATTCAAATTGTGGAACAGTAATTGGAGGATATACTAGTGAAGATAAATCTGTAACAGCTTATAATGGCTATGGTGATAATTTTGGTGCAATTGGTATTTTGTCAATTGATGATTATATTAACACTGTAAGTGAAGATGTAAAAAATTTTGGAGTTTATAAATGGCTAGATAATCATTGGTTAACTAAAGGAGAATCTGAATTATTATTTGATATTGGAGGATGTGACGCAAAAGAATGTGATGGTAATAGTTTTGTTATTGGAAAAGTTCTTAATAATGTAACAACTGGAGTAGGACTTACACAAGTATTTATTTATGAAGATCCAGGTATTGGTAATGTTTCTTATTATAAATATCAAGTGGGTCATATTCGTCCATCATTCTTCTTAACTCCTGACAAAAATAAAATATATCCACCTAAAGGAATAACTCAAAGTCAATGGGGAACAAAAGACCATCCATATATAATTGTTCAAGAATAGTAAAGATAAATAGACATTGAAAGTACTAATTAAAATTAAATGAAGATAATGTTATGATTTATCGAATAAGATTGAAAAAAATCTTATTCTTTTTTATTTAGAAGTTTTACAACTAAATTAAAGATGTTATAATTAAAATATCTTATATGGTGATAAAATGAAAATAGATACAACTTAAATTTTGAATTAAATCTCTTTTAATTTAATTGCAAATGAACAATTAATTAGATATAATTAAATTATTAGAGAGGTAAGGAACTATGAATCGAAATGTAAATCGGGGGGGGGTATTTTAATAAACAAATAGAATACCTTAACCAAATTGCCAAAAATCAAAATACAGATTTTACTGTCTTGATAATTGGCAGCGATATTAATGCTTATTATATGGCCCGCTGCTATTATGAATTAAAACATCAAAAAGCTATAGTATTAGCTAAAGAGAAATTAGCATTTACTCATTATTCAAAGATTCTTAAAATAATTTATAATAATGATATTTGGCATGAAAAACAATTTATTAATTGTTTAAATGCTATTGCTAAAAATATTTCTATTAAAAAAATATTACTTATAAGTAGTAATGAAACTTATGCTAAATTTATTATTAAAAACAAAGAAAAGTTAAATAAAAAATATATTTATAATTATCCTAATTTAAAAACGTTTTTGAGTTTGATTGATAAAAAGAAATTTTACAATAATTATAAAAATATTTTAGATTTACCAAAAACTGTAACTTGTAAAGTTGATAAAATATTGATTCAAGCGTTAAAAATAAAATATCCTTTGATTATTAAACCTGCTGATGTTATAAGTTATAATCATTTAGACTTTTTAGGAAAATGTAAAATATATAAAATAAATAATAGGCAAGAATTAAATAAAACCATAACAATATTAAAAAAGAGTGGTTATGAAAAAGATTTGATAATTCAAGAGTATATTCCTGGAGATGATTCTCATTTATTTGATTCAGTTGTTTATGTTTCGCAAAATCATCAAGTAGAATTTATTTCTTTTGCTCA
>CANRCO010000030.1 GCA_947629125.1 uncultured Bacilli bacterium
TCAATAATAAAACAAAAAGAATCACATGAAAGAAATGATTCTTTTACAAAATAAAAAAAGTGTCCGGAGTTAAGTTAAATTAGCGATTTAATTAGTGAGTAAAAATCACTAATTTTTATTTTTTTCATAAATAGATTGCGAAAATAATTATTTTTCGATATAATTATAAATATAAGAAAAATAGGATGTGTTCATATGAGAAGAATAATTGCTAGTTTAGATATTGGTTCATGTACTTCCAAATTAATTATTGGAGAGTTTTTTAAAAATAAATTAAACATTCTAGCAGTTATTGAAAACGAAAGTAAAGGCCTTAAAAATGGTTTAGTTGTACATCCGGAACTTTTAGTTGGTTCTTTAAGAGAATTATTTAATAAAGCTAATGACATGGTAGGTATACCAATAAAGAAAGTTGTTTTGAGTGTTTCTAATCAAGAAGCTCAAGTTAATATTTGTGAAGGTTCAACTAATGTTGTTGGTGAAGATAAAAAAGTTACTAATGATGATATTCAAAGAGTTATTCAAGCTAGCATTCATAATAGTTATGATGATCAAAGAGTTATATTAAATACTGTTGCAACATTATTTCGAATAAATGATGATAATGTTGTAAAAAATCCTTTAGGAATGAACGCTGATAAAATATCAGTTAAAACGGTTATAACGGATGTTCCAATAGAAAATATTGAACCAATATTAAAATGTTTAAAACATTTAGATATCGAAGTAGTAAAGACTTATATTTCTTCTATTGGTGACTATTATACTAATAAACAAAAAAATATGGATAATAATTGTGGTATTATTATTAATTTAGGAGACCAAACTAGTACAATATCTGTATTTAATAAAGGTATATTAGCAAATACAACTGTTTTAAATTTAGGTGGCAACAACGTTGATAAAGACATTGAATTTATTTATAAAACAACATCTAATGAAGCTAAGAAATTAAAAGAAAAATTAAGTTTAGCTCATAATCGACTTGCTCAAGCTAATGAAACAATTGAACTTACTAATAAACTTGGTGAAACGGTTAAAATTAATCAATATGAATTAAGTGAAATAGTTATGTATCGTTTAGCAGAAATATTAAATTTAATAAAAAAACAAATTAACCACTTAACAAAAAAGAAAATAAGTTATATAATATTTACAGGTGGAGTAACAGAGTCTACTGATTTCGCACTAATATTAGAAGAAATTTTTGGTAAATCTGTTACCATTGGAAATATAAAAGAGATTGGAGTTAGAAATAATAAATTTAGTTCTTGTGTAGGATTATTAAAAAAATACAATGAAGAATTAAATTTAAAAGATACTGATTTTTCGATTTTTTCGATAGAAGAACAAGAAGAATTTAGTGGATTTAATAAAACATCTATTCCAGAAAATTCCATCTTAGGAAAATTATTTGGATATTTTTTTGATAGTTAAAGGAGAGTAGCAAAATGAGTAATTTACAAGTAGATCAAATCGCAAAAATTAAAGTAGTAGGTGCTGGTGGCGGTGGATGTAATGCCGTTAATCGCATGATTGAAGAAGATGTAAAAGGTGTTGAATTTATAGTAGTTAATACAGATTTACAAGTATTAAATGCTTCGAAAGCCGAGAAAAAAATTCAAATTGGAGCATCTATTACCGATGGTTTAGGTGCTGGAGCAAATCCGGAAATTGGTCGGGAAGCGGCTTTAGAAAATAAAGCTGAAATTGAAGAAGCTATTAAAGGTGCAGACATGGTCTTTATTGCCTGTGGTTTAGGTGGAGGAACTGGTACTGGAGCAGCTCCAGTAATAGCAGAAATTGCCCAAAATCAAGGTTCATTAACTGTTGGTATTGTTACTAAACCATTCCGTTTTGAAGGTAAAAGAAGAATGGAAAATGCTTTAATTGGTTTAGAAGAATTAAAAAAACATGTGGATACTTTAATTGTTATTCCTAATGACCGTTTAAAAGAAATTATTGATAAAAATACAAGCTTTGAAGATGCATTCAAAGAAGTGGATAATGTTTTACATCGTGGCGTTCAATCAATATCTGATTTAATTGCTGTTACGGGAGTAATTAACCTAGATTTTGCTGATGTTAAGTCTGTTATGGAAAAAAGCGGCAGTGCTATTATTGGTATTGGTTGCAATGCTGGAGAAAATAGAGCAATTGAAGCTGCTCGTCAAGCTGTAAGCAATCCTTTACTTGAAACCACAATTGAAGGAGCTAAAAATGCTATTGTTAATGTAACAGGTGGTAAAAATTTAGCTTTATCAGAAATTGAGGATGCTGTTGAGACTGTTCGTTTAGCATCTAATCGTGATGTCAATATTATATTTGGTGCTATTCAAAACGAAAATTTACAAGATGAAGTTATTGTTACGGTAATTGCTACAGGATTTGATAATTCAGAAAATTCAAATGATGAACCAGAAGAAGAAACTGTTCCAAAAAGAAGATCTTTTTCTGATGAAATCGATAACGAAATAGATATTCCACCATTTTTAAGAAATAGAGAGTTTTAACTAAACTTTCTTTTTTTAATGGATAAATAACAAAAACTTGTATAAATAGACATTTTTTGTTAAAATAACTATGTACTTAAGAGGTGAGGTAATGATCGATAATACAACTTTATTTGATAAATCATTAATTCGCAAAGAATTAGTTGGAATAACTTTAAGAGAAGTATATAATCTAATTGAAGAAAAAGGCTATAACCCAATTAATCAATTGTTAGGATATATATTAAGTGATGATTTATCATATATTACAAATTATAAAAATGCTCGTTTAAAATTAAGTGGTATTGAACGAAGTGAAATAGTAAACTTTTTACTACTTAATTATTTTCAAAAAATATGAGATGTTTAGGACTGGATTTAGGTACCAAAACTTTAGGTATTGCTATAAGTGATAAAACTGCAACAATTGCTAGCTTTTACAAAGTATTGCATTTTCCCCAAAATGATTATGCTAGCGTAATTGACCCTTTAATGGAAATAATTAATACTAAAGATATTCAAGCAATTGCTCTAGGTTTACCTAAAAATATGAACAATTCTTTAGGCTTTGCTGCTCAAAGAAGTTTAGATTTTAAAAAGTTATTAGAACAAAATACAAATATTCCGATTACCTTAATTGATGAACGTTTAAGTACAGTTGAAGCTGAAAATATTTTATTAGCGGCGGATATATCACGCCAAAAAAGGAAAAAAGTTATTGATGGGGTTGCTGCGACTATAATTTTAGATACATATCTAAAAAGAAAGGAAAAAAGCAATGGATGTAACAATGAATAACGATGCTAATTTTCAAGTAAAAACTTTTGATGGTGAAGAATTAACCTTTAAAAAAATCTGTCAAATTGATACAACTGATGAATTAAAAAGTTATTTAATTTATACCGATGAAGTGGTTGACGAAAGTGGCTTTACTTCAGCTTATGCTTCAATTATTGATAAAACTAAAGAACCTCTAAGTTTAGAACCAATTACTTCTGATGATGATTGGAATATAATTGAAAAATTTCTTTATGAAATGGAAGATAAAAAGGAATTAGAATAAAAAGTGGGTGAATTATGAAAAAAAGATATATTGTTTTAAGTGCAATAGTTTTAATTATTGCTATTTTAGTCGGCTTTTATTTCTTAAGTTTACGTCCAGTTAGTAAAGATAGTAAAAAAGTTACTTTTAAAGTAGGTAGTGGCATATCGAAAGTCCAAATTGTTGATAATTTAAAAACAGCTAATTTAATTCGTAGTAAGTATGCAACTATAGTTTATCTATTTATTAATGGGAATGTTGTTTTACAAGCTGGTGATTATGAATTAAATGAAAATATGTCAGTTAAAGAAATAATTGATAAGATTGCTAAAGGAGATATTATTGATAAAGTTAAAATTGAAAAGTTAACCTTAGTAGAAGGTCAATCAATAAAGGACTATATGAATCAAATAAGCAAGCAGTTTGATATGAATTTCGAAGAGATTGATGCTAAATTAAAAGATCCAACTTATTTGCAAACTTTAATTGATAAATATTGGTTTATAACTGATGATATTTTAAAAACAGGTATTTATTATCCTTTAGAAGGTTATATATTCCCTGATACTTATCAAATACCTCATAATTATAAAATTGAACAAATAATTGAAATATTCTTAGATAATATGAATAAAAAATTAGAACCATATAAAAATGCTATGGAAAATGGTAAATATACAATTCATGATTATTTGACTATAGCTAGTATTATTGAAAAAGAAGGCGTTCGTGCAGAAGATAGAAAAACAGTTAGTCAAGTAATATATTCAAGATTAAATAATAATATGAATTTAGGAATGGATGTTACAACATATTATTCTGTTCAGAAAAAATTAACTGAAGGATTAACAGCAAATGACTTAAATAATCCTAGTCCTTATAATACACGTAATGCTAAAACAATGGCTGGTAAATTACCAATTGGACCAATTGCCAATCCTTCTTTAGAAAGTATTGATGCAACATTTAATCCAAGTAATACAAATTATTTATACTTTTATGCAAATCTTCAAACAAAAGAAGTTTATTTTGCAAGTACATACGATGAATTTTTAAAATATAAAAATGAGTTAGGTGGTTAAAAAATGAAACAATTTATTATAGAAATGGAACAATATGCAGAAGAACACAATATTCCAATAATTGAAAAAGAATCAATTGCATATATTATGAAATATATTAAGAAAAATAATATTAAAAATATCTTGGAAATAGGTAGTGCTATTGGTTACTCTAGTATTTTAATGGCTTCCGCTAGTCCGGATGTTTATGTTACAACTATTGAAAAAGATGAAACTAAATATATGGAATGTTTAAAAAATGTAAAAAAATGTGGAATGGAAAATAAAATTAATGTTGTTTTTCAAGATGCTTTAGAAGTAAATTTAAATAATGATGTTAAATACGATTTAATATTTATTGATGCTGCTAAAGGACAATATACAAAATTTTTTGAAAAATTTAAATATTTCTTAACTGAAGATGGTACAATTGTTAGTGATAATTTAAAATTTCATGGATATGTTGGCAATTCTAGTAAAATAGAAAGTAAAAATTTACAAGGATTAGTTTCGAAGATTGAAAAATATATTGAATTTTTAAAGGATAATGAAGAATTTGATACTAAATTTTATGATTTAGGGGATG
Organism: uncultured Bacilli bacterium; assembly: GCA_947629125.1. Lineage (GTDB taxonomy): Bacteria > Bacillota_I > Bacilli_A > RF39 > UBA660 > RGIG4822. The sequence continues at coordinate 5,182 of CANRCO010000030.1, forward strand.
GTTTATCATTTAGTGTTCGAAAAAATGCAAACAGATAAATATTTAATAACAGTTACTGATTTAAAAATATTAGACTCATCAAAAGTACAAAATTGTACTTTTCTTTTTCCATTACAGAAATTTTGTTGTGGTTATCCGTTAACTTTTAAATTAGAAGATGTTATAGCTAGTAATAGTTACTTACTTATAAATCGTATTTTAACTGATAATGATTTAAAAAAGTTAAAAGAACTTTTAAAAAATTTAAATACTAATATTAAAGGAATAATATTTCGAGATTTAGGTGTATTAGATATTATTAATGAACTTGAGTTAAATGTCAAAAAAGTTTATTATTTAGCTCATAATGGCTTAAATTATGAAAGTATTAATGAATATTTAAATTATTTAGATAGTGTAGTAATTTCTACCGATTTAACTAAAGAAGAAATAGAACAAATACTACAAAAATTACATAAAAAAGCTATTTTATATACTTTTGGTTTAATTGAAATTATGTATTCTCGAAGAAACTTATTAAGTAATTTTAACCACTATTATAATTTAGAAGAAAAATTAGTAAGTAATGTTCAAGAACCAATAACTAAAAAGGGTTTTAAAGTAGTAGAAAATGAGTATGGAACTATTTTTTATAATGATAAATATTATTATAATGCTAATTTTTTTAAAAATGATAATGTATTATTTTATTGGTTGAATCCTTTATTTTTATCTAGTGAAAAAATTTTAAATATCTATGAAAATTTAGTTAGTGGTAAAATTGATTTAAGTAATTTAGATATTGAAATTGATTCGGTGTTTTTAAAGCAAAAGTCAATTTCTAAGTTAAAGAGTGATGTAGATGAATAAAGTTGAATTATTAGCTCCAGCGGGAGATTTAGAAAGATTAAAAATTGCTTTTATCTATGGAGCTGATGCTGTTTATGTAGGTGGTTATAAATATAGTTTAAGAGCTAATGCAAAAAATTTTAGTTTAGAAAATTTAAAAGTTGCTACAAAGTTTGCTCATGATTTAGCTAAAAAAGTTTATGTTACCATTAATATTTTATTCCATAATGAAGATTTAGCTGAGTTAAGTGATTATTTAAAAGAGTTAGCTAAAATAAATGTTGATGCAATTATTGCTAGTGATATCATTGTTTTTAAATTAATTAAAAAGTTAAATTTACCACTCGAAATGCATTTATCTACGCAAGCTAGTACTCTTAATAGTAAAAGTGCCAAGTTTTACCAAGATTTAGGAATAAAAAGAGTAGTATTGGCTCGCGAAGCAACGAAAGAAGATATTATAAGTATCAAGAAAAATACTAATTTAGAAATTGAACATTTTATTCATGGAGCTATGTGTAGTGCTTTTAGTGGACAGTGTGTTTTATCTAATTATTGTACTAATCGTGATAGTAATCGAGGACTTTGTGCTCAGGTTTGTCGTTGGAGTTTAAAAAAAGATAATGATACAGAAATTTTTAGTATTACGCCAAAAGATTTAAATGAAGTAGCATATATTAAAGATATGTTAAATATTGGAATTGATTCTTTTAAAGTTGAAGGAAGAATGCGTTCTATTTATTACATTGCTACAGTTATATATGTTTATCGCCAAATTATTGATAAAATATATGATAATACTTTAACTTCTTCCTTAACTAAATATTATTTAGATATTTTAAATCGTTGTGCAAATAGAGAATCTACTTCGCAATTTTATAATGGTCTTCCTACTGAAAATGAACAATATTTTTTAGGACGTCAAGAAGAATCTAATCAAGATTTTTTAGGAATAGTTTTAGATTATGATGAAAAAAATAAAATTGCCTTAATTGAACAACGTAATTATTTTAAATTAAATGATACAGTAGAATTTTTTGGCCCAAAGACGGAAACTTTTACTTATCAAATACATAAAATATTAGACGATAACGATAATGAAATAACAATAGCTAACCATCCGCAAATGCTTATTAAATTGCCTTGTCAAATAAAATTAAATAAAAATGATATGATGCGTTTAAAAATATTTGACAAAGATAGCTATTTGTAGTATTCTTAGAGAAATAATTTTTATGAGGTGAAATAAATAATGAAAAAAGATAATATTTGTTATTTAACAGCAGAAGGTTATTTAAATTTAGAAAATGAATTAAATGATTTAAAATTAAATAAAAGACCAGAAGTTATTAAAGCTTTGAAAGAAGCAAGAGCTATGGGTGATTTATCAGAGAATGCCGATTATGATGCTGCTAGAAATGACCAAGCTCAATTAGAAGCTCGAATCAAAGAATTAGAATATAAATTAGAACATTGTGAAATTGTTGATAAGAAAAATAATGATGAAGTTCATATTGGTTCTAAAATTACTATTCTTTATGATGATGGTGAAGAAGAAGAATATCAAATTGTTGGTTCAATGGAAGCAGATCCATTTAATAATAAAATATCTAATGAATCACCAATTGGAATTGCTGTTTTAGGACATAAGGTCGGTGAAATTATTTCTGTAGAAAGTCCTAATGGTTCATATGATGTTACATTAAAAGCAATTGCCTAGATACATTTTTTACAAAATGTATCTTTTTTATTTGACAATCAATCATGATTGAAGGTATAATTATTTATAATAGAGGAGGAAATATATGGCAACTAATGATGAAATATTAAGTCGCTATGACGGAGTCAATGGTGGTATTAATAAGCAATTAGATCAAATGCAAACCGGCACTTATAAAGGGGCGCCTTTATATCAAAATAAATATGTTATGCAAACAGTTGTTGATGACAATGGAAAATATACAGACTATGTTATGGACAAAAAAACGTATGATAAATATTTAAATAGTGAATATGCAAATACTAATGAAGGAATAGTTAAGTATGCTAAAGAGGATAATAATGTACATAAGTATACTGCTACTAATAATGCAATTTACGCAATGAATAAAGGAACAATTGATTCAGTACCAAAGTTAACTGCTTTGAATCATGATGAGGTTATCTCTTTATGTAATAGTTTAAAAACTAAAAATGAAGATTTAGAACAAAAAATTAAAATGGTAGAAGATGCAATGAAATCTTTAGAAAATACAATGTATACAAAAAACACTCAAGATCAAATTAAAATATTAAATGAACATATTGATTGTATAAGAAAACATATTGATATAATGGCTGAAATAATCAATTTATTTGAACAATATGCTGATGATATAGAATCCGGTTCTTCATCACTAAATGGAGGTAGATATTAATGAATTTTTCTGTTAGAATTACAAGTAATCTTCAAGCTAGCAATTTTTTAGATGATCTTTTTAAAGAACTTGGTGATATTTCATCTTATCCTCAAGAATATTATGATGAATTAACTAGTTTTGATGGGGTAGCTGGGCCTGGGAAAGAAGCCTTAAATAAATTTGCTGCAAGTTTATTTACATATTTGAGATTCTTTTGTGATGAAACTAAAAATATTCATAAAGCTATTTTAGAAGATTTATATAAAGTTCAAGATATTGAAAAAGGATGGATTGATGATGAAGTTGATAGTATTCAATCTTCTGTTAATACTAGAGCTGCAGAAACTACTACAACAACAAATACTACTACTCAAGCAACAAGTAGTACTCAACCAACTAATAGTCAAGCAGCCACATCTGGTCCATCTTTAGATAGTTTAAAATCACAAATTAATACAAATAGTGTAAATAATGGTTCAACTAATAATTCAAACAATGATGCTCCATCATTTTTTATAGGATTTGATTAGAAGGAGGATAAATATGGCAATAAATACTAGAACATCAGTAAATTATAGTAGTTTTGATCAATTTAATAGAGAAATTTTAGATTTAATAGATGATTTAAAAGAACACAAAAGAACCATGGCTGGCATAGTTGATGATATATGTACAGAAGACTGGGTCGGTCGAGATGCTGATGAATTTCGAGCTAAATTTGAAAACAATTTGTTTCCTTTTCTTGAAACTTACATAAATGGGTTAAATGATATATTAGAAGATGAATCTGGCTATATTGAAAGTATTAAAAATGCTAGTAGTAACTATAATTAGGAGGTAATATAAATGAAAAATACTGATTATATGAATATGAATTCTGATGAATTATCAACTTTAACTAATGATTTAAAAAATTTAGGTTCTCAAATAGAAGATACTTTAAATGACATTTATAATGAGCTAAATAATTTAGTTTCAAGTGGTTTAAATGCTGGTTCCATCATTTATACAACAGAACAATGGATGGATATTGTCAATAAAGAAAAAGATGGAATAAACTATTACACTTATAATTTGTATAATAAAATCACAAACAACATTGATGACATTACCGAAATTAATACTACTTATAACGATAGATTAAATGAAGCTTTGAATACTTTGACTAATGAATTAAGTAAATATGATTTAGATTAGGAGGATTATTTTATGGAATATTCAATGTATGGAGACGAAATAGCATTTGATTATGGTCAAGTATCAGACTGTGCATATCGTTTAGAAGACTATTTAGCAGATTTAAGAGACAAAAATGGTAAATTGCAAAGTTTATTAGATTATTTACCAAAAGTATGGCAAGGAATATCTGCAGATGCTGCTTACAACGAATTAAGTGAAATGCTAGATTTAGTTGATCAAACAATTATTAATCTTGAAAGATTAGTTGATCGTTATCAAAACCAAGCAAAACGTATGGCTGACTATATGTAGAAAGGATTTAAATTATGGGAAATACTCATTATGAAATTTTAGTTAACTATAATAATATTTATAATAATAATGAAGAGTTAAAAAAATATAGTAATCTAATTGTAGAAGATATGAATCAAATAGTAAATTCAATTCGTAATTTTGTGGATTTTGATGAAAATGATAATGTGGCAACTTCTACAGCTAATGAAGTAGCTCAACAAACTATTAGATTTACTAGCTCTTTAGAAAATTATACGAATAAAATATATAATGCAGTTACAAATAGATTAGAAACAATGGATTTAACTAATAAAGATTTTGAGCAAAAATTTGTTACTTTAATTGAAAAATTTGATGCCTTATATGATTTTAGTCAAATTCATTAATTTACAGATTAATATCTGTTTTTTTATTTTTGAAAAGTTGACTTTTCATAATTGATTTAATATAATAAAAGAAGTTTTGAAAGGATGTTAATAATGAAAAAAAATGTTATAGAAAAAGAAGTAACTATTGAAGGTGCTGAATGGGAAAAAGCTTTAGATGCCGCTTTTAAAAAACAAAATAAAAATGCTAAAATTGATGGTTTCCGTAAAGGTACTGCTCCTAAAAATATTTTTATTAAAAAATATGGTATTGAATCTTTATATCAAGATGCTATAGAAAAAGTTGCTGATATTGCTTATAAAAAGGTTTTAGACGAAACAAAAGCTAAACCTGTTATTGAACCAACTTTAGATATTAAATCAATTGATGAAAAAAAGGCTGTATTTAAATTTACAATTATTAATAAACCAGAAGTTACTTTAGGTGAATATAAAAATTTAGGAATCAAAAAAGAAGAAGCTAAAATAACTAAAAAAGAAATTGATGAAGAAATTGCTCGTCTTCAAACTCAATTTGCCGAAGTTGTAGTTAAAGAAAAAGGGGCAATTGAAAAAGGCGATACAGCTATTATCGATTTTGATGGTTATGTTGATGGTAAAAAATTAGATGGTGGTCATGGTGAAAACTATCCATTAGAAATTGGCTCTAATACTTTTATTCCAGGATTTGAAGATGGTTTAATTGGTCTAAAAGTAGGAGATACTAAAGAGTTAAATTTAACTTTCCCAGAAGATTATGTTGCTGATTTAAAAGACAAAAAAGTTAAATTTGATGTAAAAGTAAACGAAATTAAAACTAAAGTTTTACCTAAGTTAGGTACAGAATTCTATTTAGATTTAGGTATGGATGATGTTAAAACTGAAGAAGACTTGCGTAAAGAAATTGAAAAGAATTTAAAAGAAGAAAAACAAGTTAAAATTGAAGATGAATACATTGAAAAATGTTTAAGTAAAGCAGCTGGTAATATGAAAGTTGATATTAATCCCGAAATAATTGATGAAGAAGTACATCGCATGATGCATCAATTAGCTGAACAATTAAAAATGCAAGGTTTAAGTTTAGAACAATATCAACAATTTACTGGTATGGACCATGAAAAAATGCATGAGCAAATGGAACCAGAAGCTAAAAAAAGAGTAGAATATCGTTATTTATTAGATGCTGTAAGTGAAAAAGAAAAAATTGAATTTACCAAAGATGAAGTTGAAGCTAAAGCTAAAGAGATGGCTGATAATTATGGTATCAGTGTTGATGAATTAATTAAAGCTTATGGTAGTATGGATATTGTTAAATATGATATGCAAATGCATCGAGCTATTGAAATCGTTAAAGGTGAATAATTTTCATCTTTTTTTCTTTTTAATAACTTGTTTTTAGTTAAAGTTTGTTTTATAATTTAATAGTAACTTAGTTATAAAAAAATATGTAAAGGAGTTAATATTATGGAATTAAAAGGTTCAAAAACAGAACAAAATTTAATGGCAGCATTTGCTGGTGAAAGCCAAGCTCGCAATAAGTATACTTATTTTGCTAGTAAAGCTAAAAAAGAAGGTTATGAACAAATTGCTGCTATTTTTGAAGAAACTGCTAATAATGAAAAAGAGCATGCTAAAATGTGGTTTAAATTATTAAATAATGGTGATATTCCAACTACTACTGATAATTTAGTGGCAGCTGCTGAAGGCGAAAATTACGAATGGACTGACATGTATAAAGAATTTGCCGAAGTTGCTAAAGAAGAAGGATTTGACCATATTGCTTATTTATTTGAAGCAGTAGGTAAAATCGAAAAAGAACATGAAGAAAGATACCGTAAGTTATTAAAGAATATTGAAGATGAAATTGTCTTTTCCGCTGATGGCGATACTATTTGGGTATGTCGTAATTGTGGTCATGTTCATATTGGTAAGAAAGCTCCAGAGGTTTGTCCAGTATGTAGTCATCCTCAAAGTTTCTTTGAAAGAAAAGCAAATAATTATTAATAGATAGCAGTTGCTATCTTTTTTCGTTAGGTGGTGATTA
>CANRCO010000031.1 GCA_947629125.1 uncultured Bacilli bacterium
AATTTTTCTTCACTAGTTAATTCTTGAACACCTTTTGGTGTAACTTTACCAACTAGGATATCGCCTTCTTTAACTTCAGTACCAATTCGAACAATACCATTAGCATCTAAGTTACGACGAGCTTCTTCACTAACATTAGGAATATCTCTAGTTATTTCTTCTGGTCCTAATTTAGTATCACGACATTCAGTATCATGGCGTTCCATATGTAGGGATGTATAAACGTCATCTTTAACTAATCTTTCATTTAAAATTACAGCATCTTCATAGTTATATCCATTAAATGTCATGAAAGCAACAGTCATATTCTTACCTAAAGCTAATTCACCTTTTTCGGTAGAAGGACCATCAGCAATAACCATTCCGCTATGTACTTTATCGCCTTTTTTAACAATTGGACGATGATTTAAAGCCGTTGCAGCATTGGTAAGTTCAAAGTTAGCTAAATCATAAATATCTTTACCTTTAGCGTTTTTAACAATAATTTTTTTACTATCAGCATAATCTACTACACCATCAGCTTTAGCAACTACTGTTGAACCTGAATAACGAGCAGCTACATGTTCTACTCCAGTACCAACAATTGGTGCTTCACTTTCTAAAAGTGGTACTGCTTGACGTTGCATGTTTGCGCCCATTAATGTACGAGTAGAATCATCATATTCCAAGAATGGAATACAACTAGTGGTAATAGAAACGATTTGACTTGGAGCAACATCGACAAAATTAACTTTGTCTTTCCCAATCATTACATTATCACCATTGATACGAACAATAACTTCATCATCAACAATTTCATTTTTATCATTTACTTTAACAGTTGCTTGAGAAATATAGTAATCTTGTTCTTCATCAGCTGTCATATAGATAATTTCATCTTGAATAACACCATTAATAACTTTTCGATATGGAGTCATAATAAAGCCATATTCATTAACTTTAGCATAACCAGCCAAAGAAGTTATAAGTCCGATATTTTGACCTTCTGGTGATTCAATTGGACAAATACGACCATAATGGCTTGGATTAACGTCTCTTACTTCCATACCAGCACGGTCTCTTGATAAACCACCTGGTCCTAAACTAGATAAACGTCTTTTATCAGTTAACTCAGCAATTGGATTTACTTGATCCATGAATTTAGATAATTGGCTTGAGCCAAAGAATTCTTTTAAAGCCGCTGTAACTGGACGAATATTAATTAATGATTTTGGTGTAACATTTTCAATTTCTTGGGTAGTCATTCTTTCACGAATAACTCTTTCCATTCTTTCAACACCTTTACGGAATTGCGTTTGAATAAGTTCACCAACTTGACGAACACGACGATTTCCTAAATGGTCAATTTCATCAACATTACCAATATTAGCATGTAAATTTAAATAATAAGAAATTGAAGCATAAACATCAGATATAGTTAAGCGACGTTCATTAATACTTTGATCATTACCAATAACTTTGATAATTTTTTCAGGATCTTCTTTATCATAAACTAAAATTTCTTGAACTTTATTATAAGAATCTAATTCTTCATTAATTAGAACTTCTTTTAAATTATAACCATCTGCTAATACAGGTCTTAAATTTTCAATTATTTCTTTAGTTATAACTGTGCCTTTTTCCACAATTTTTTTATTTTTTACTTTAATAGTTTCAGCTATTTTACAACCTAATAAACGATCTAATACATTTAATTTTTTATTAAATTTGTAACGACCAACTTTGGCTAAATCATAGCGGAAACGGTCAAAGAAACGAGTTACTAATTGATTTTTTGCAGAATCTAAAGTAGCAGGTTCTCCTGGACGTAATTTTTCATAAATTTCAATTAAAGCTTCATCTGTATTATGAGTTGTATCTTTTTCAAAGGTATTTAAAATATATTGATTTTCACCAAATACTTCGATAATATCTTCGTTTCTTGATAAACCTAAAGCTCTTAAAAATGTAGTAATTGGTACTTTACGAGTACGGTCAATTCGCACATACAAAACATCACGAGCATCTAACTCGTATTCTAACCAAGTACCTTTATTAGGAATAACTTCCCCACTAATAATACGTCGACCATTTTTATCAACTTCTCTTTTAAAGTATATACTTGGACTACGTACTAATTGGGAAACAATTACTCTTTCTGCTCCATTAATAATAAAGGTTCCTGCTTCAGTCATTAAAGGCATATCACCTAAGAAAATTTCTTGCTCTTTTATTTCTCCAGTTTCATGAATTAATAAACGAGCTTGAACCTTTAATGGTGCAGCATAATTAACCATTCTTTCACGAGATTCTTTTGTAGAATAACGTGGTTCTTCGAAACAATAATCACCAAATTCCAACGAAATATTTCCGGTAAAACTCTCTACTGGAAAAATATCATCAAATACCTCTTGGATGCCTGTTTGTAAGAACTCTTGATACGATTTTTTTTGTATCTCTAATAAATCAGATAATTCTAATATGTTTTTTGATTTTGAAAAACTTCTTCTTTGTCGGTGGTCACCAAAATTTTTAATTTTATACGCCACAATTTCACCCCTACCTTAAATTTTTTTATGTTTTTTTCCAAGCAAAAAAACAAACATGTCCAATTCAAAATTTTACCAGTTAAATTAAGTGATGTCAATATTTTTTGCTTTAAAAATCCAAAAACCTTTATTTTTTTCAATTACAGAACATTCATAATATTCTTGCATTGTTTTTAACATACTTTTTGCTCCTTGGTCTTTATGAATAACAAAATATAAATAACCATTTTTTTGTAAATGCTTCTTAGCACCAATTAATATTTCCAGTAATATTTCTTTACCCACTCTAATTGGAGGATTAGTAATAATAAGTTCATATAGTTTATTAATGTTTTCATAAGCATTACTATTAAATGCATTACAAGAAACTTTATTTAATAAAATATTACGTTTTGTTAAATGTAACGCTCGCTCATTAATATCAATTAAATCACCAGAAATACCTTTTACTTTACTAATAGTTATGCCAATAAAACCATAACCACATCCAACATCTAAAAAATTCTGAAAAGTAATGTCTTCCTTTAAAAAAGTTTCGACTAATAATCGACTGCCATAATCAATTTTATTTTTACTAAAAACGCCATTATCACTATAAAAAGTTAAATCAAAATCTTGATATTGATAAGGTATTTGTCTTAAATTACTTTTCAAATTGGAATTATTAGTAAAATAATGTTCACTCATTTAATCAATCCCTTTAATAAGAAAAAATACATACTTTAAGTATATATTTTTTTAATTTATTAGTCAAGATTATAATTCTAAAAATTTACGCATCTATATCAAGTGTAGTGTTAATTGCAAATAAATTTAATAAGTCAGCTTTAAATTGATTATCAGGTAGCGAATTTACTTTCCATTTATTATCGACATATTTTTTTTGCAAAATTTGATAATCTGCATTTAAAGTTTTTTTATCATCTTCTAAACCAGCAACTAAAATATATTCATTATCTTCTACTTTTACCTCATCTAAAATTAAATATATTTTATCATTAGCCAAAGTTATAATATCATTTACTTGCATTTTTTAACCTACCTTTTTCTTCTTCGCCCTAAACGATATTTAACAAGTTCAATATCATTTATTATATTTTTATCTATATTCAAATTTTGTTGCCATATCATATTTTCAATTTTATCTAAGTAATGGATAGTCATAGCATTGTCATTATTATTTAGACAATCTAATACTTTATCTAATTCCCTAATTAATTGATTATAAACATTTATTAAATCATCATCTTTAGTGTTGAATATTTCCCATTGAAAGAAATTATTTATTTTTTCAATAATAAATTCATTATTATCGACTTGTTTATTATATTCTTTTAACTGTTTAAGATTCATTGTATTTTTTAAATCCTTTTTTACTTTAAAAGTTTCTTTTTTAACTTTTTTTTGTGGTTTTGTTTCAGTTTTAATTTCTAATTTTTTATCAGTTAAACTTTTTTGAAATTCTTGTAAGTCATTTAAACAGTATTTTAAATTAATTAGTCTTTTTTCTTTTATTAAATTATTAATTAAATCAATGATATTATTTATTTTATCTGTTGCTAATTTATTATTGTTTTCTTTAAAAGCTAAAACTGCTTCATTTAATAAATCAATAATATTTTGGTAACCATCATTTTTATTAACAACATTATAAAATTCTAAATCTTGAATAATTTTTTCAATTAGAGTTAAATCAACTGTTTCATTTATAGATGGAACATTAGGCTTTGTTTCTTTAAAATCAGTTAATTTAGATTCTGAATTTTTTTCATATTGTTTTATAATGCTTTCATCAGTAATTATTTCTTTATCATTAGCTGGAGTCATTGAATCTAATTGTTCATTATGTTTAACAACATTTTTGATTTGTTCTAAAATTTCTATAATATGCTTATTATCTAATATTTCATCATCTTGTAAAGGCATTAATATTTCTTGACATTTATTAATTTCTTCAATAGTTAGTATCAAAGATTTTTCTAATGTATAATTATACAAAATTCTTTTTAAATGAGTTATTAATTCTTTATAATATATACTTAAACTAAAAGTATTATTTTCAATATAGTAAGATTGAATTTGAGAAAGTACTTGTTTAACATTAGTTATATCGATTTCATCTTCTAAAACAAAAGGAATAAATTTTGCTTGTTCATCTTCAGGTACTATTTGTTCCTCTTGCAATAATGGTGTTTCATTACTTTCAGTTACAACATTTGCATTATCTAAAGTATTAATAGGATTTTCTTCTTTATTTTCTAAATTAGCATCGTTAGTTTCGAATTCAATATTTTCCTCTTGATATTCATCTTCTAACAAATGATTATTTTCAGCAATAGCTTTTTGAGGTTCTTCTTCTACATTTACATCATTTTCTTCTTTTTCGATAGCTGATAATTCTTCATCAGCTTTTATATCAATACTATCATCATCGGTAGTATCTTGATAATTATTTTCTTCTTTGTATTCATCTAATAATGAATTATTATCCAATTCAAATTTTTCTTGGAATTCTACTTCATTAGATTTATTTTCAGAAATTTCTTTTTCTACTAAATTATTAAATTTTTCTTCTTTTTTAGTTTCTTTTATAGAAGTCTTTACACTTTCATTAGTTTTATTGAATTTTATTTTTTTCTTACCTATATATTTATAAATTAAAGCTAAACTAGTAGTAATTGCTGCACTAGAAATAATTCCATTAATAAAACTAAATAAAATACTTTGATTTGGTAAAACGGCATTGATTGTTTGACCAAGGAAATTTTGCCAAATACCAGTTTGGGCATTAAAATTAGCTAAACTAACAAAACCAAAAACTTTATTAATATTTTCTAAAACTGGTCGAGCAATCGGTAGTTTTTGCCATAACAAACCAACTGCTTGCATGAAATTAGGCATAACAACATAACTTTGTAAGAAATAGCCAATAGCACTTAATGCTCCTAATTTAATTACTTTTAACGATTTAACATTTGTATTCTTTTCTATAGATTTAACTTCAATTTCATCATATTCGTCGTTTTCGTCATTAGTATTAGAAGTATCTTTATTTTCTTCAACTTCTTCTACAGGAGGTCTTACTACTTTATTTTTACTAATATCATTTAAATAAGCAGTAATTCTATGGTTAGTTTCTTCATCAATTCCACATGATGGATGATAATTTACATAAGTTTTTAATTCATTAATTAAATTATACTTTTTCTTAAAATCAGTAGTATTTAAAATTTCATTTATTTTCGTAATTAAATAATTTTTTGTAGTAACAGAATATTTAGCATTTTTAATAATTGGTTCTAAATAGTCATCTATTAATTTAGGTTCTTCAGTTATATCATTATCACTAGCAGGTTCAATAATTACTTTTTTATTTGTTTCATTTATTTCATTATTTTCTTCTTGTTTATTAAGATTATTTAATTTATCTAAACAGTTATTAAATTCATTTATATCAGTATAGACAACACAATATTTTATATCATTAGTATATTTAAAATCATCGCTAGTTAATTGTTCATCAGTTAAAGTTCGTTCAACTAACTTTAACATTATAGTATATATTTGTTTTTCTTCTTCATTTTGGCTTTCATTTATTTTATTAGTTAATTCATTAATATTTTTTAAAGCGGAATTTACTATTTTATTTGCTAAAAAAGATAGCATTGTATTTTCATTAAAATCAAAATTTTCATCAAATTCTTGTAAGTACTCTTCTCTTGTAATTAAACCGTTTTCATATTTATTTTTTATTATAAATAATTTTTTAGCAGTTTGAAAATATTTTAATTCATAATTATTATTCATATTTTCTAATTTTTGTAAATCATTTAATGCTACTTGATATAATTTAGGATATACATTTTTACTAAAATTAACATTTTTATTTTTCTTTTGTTTATATTCTTCTGATGTAATGTAACCCTTTTCAAATTGTGCCAGTAACAATGCTTCGCGATACATACTATTCATAAATGAAACTCCTTTATTTAATTAATTTTATCATAATAAATAAACCAAAACAAGGAACAAATTATTGTTCCATATTAGTATCGATGTCATCTGTAACAGTTTTCATCATAAATAAATTAAGTAAATCAGCTTTAAATTGATTATCAGGTATTTTAGCTAAAGCAGCTTTACCATTTGTTTTTTCTTTTTTTAAAAATATTTGAAAATCACTATTACTTGTTTGTTCATCTTCTTTTAACCCTGTTACTAAAAAATACATTTTATTATCTACTTCAATTTCATCTAGTATTAAATATTTTTTACCACTAGCTAAAGTAACTATATCACTTATCCCCATTTTTAACTCCTATCTAGCTTTATTAACGTTATCTAATTCATTTTCAATATAACCTAAATATGAAAAATAACTATTTTTTTCTTCCTCATTATTAAAGGTTAAAGAATTAATATCATCTTGAATATTACTAATATCAATTTTTATTTGACCATAATCTTTAACTTTAATGGTATTGATTGTATTTTCAATATTTGCAATAATACAATCTTTTGCTAAGTCATCATTAGTTTGGGCTCTTTTTAATTGAGTTTTAATAACTTTTAATTCATTAGTTATATTCTTTCTTAAAGTATCAACATCTTCAAATTCATCACTAGCAGTTTCAATGGTTTCTTCTTCAACGTCATTTTCAACATCACTAGCAATTTCAATATCATCAATTTCTTGATTTTCTTCATTGAAATCTTCTTCTAAGTTATCTTGAGCTTTATTTTCTTGATAAGTTCTTATTTTATCGACAACTTGATTAGGAATGTCTTTTAAATCACTTAATTTATGATTTTTTAAAATCCGTTTATTGAATAAGTTTAAACCAGCTTTTAAAGCAACTACACTTGATATTGATTGTAAAGCCGAAGTCATAACACTTTGACTAGAAACTAAAGCATTAATAGTTGTAACGCCATTAGATGCTGTCCAAACGCCATTAACTGGATTAAATGTTGCTCCAATTAACTTACCTAAAACTGTACTAACTCCATGAGTTATTCCATGTAATGATGGATAGTTTGCCCAAAGAAGTGAACTAAATTGCATAAAGGTTGGAATTACTAAATATTTAGCTAAAACTATTACTAAAGCAATAATTGCTAAATATTTTAAAGCAACTAACATATTATGAGTAATATTGGATTTTTTAACACTAACGATTTCATCCTCATCTTCATAATCATCATAATAATCTTCATCATCATAATCTTCTTCGTAATTATCATCATAATCATTATAAATGTCTTCTTCTTTATCGTTAGATAAATCGTTATCATCTTCTATAATATCTTCTTTATTTTCTTCTTTATCATTATCTTCTTTTTCATCAATAGTATCTTCTGGATTATTATCAATTGAAGTTGGTGCTACATTTTCAACAATAACTGGTAAATCATTATTTTCTACTATAACATCTTCTGGGTTTTCTTCTTCATTAGCATTTTCTTTTATTACAATTTCAGCTTTTTCAATTGGTTGTGGTAAATGGATATCTTCTATATTATTATCAACATTTTCATCATTAAAATAATTTTCATTTTCTTCATGAATATCTTCTTCAACATTGTTATTCTTTTGATATTCATCTTCATTAATAAAATCTTCAACATCTGCCAATTCTTGTGGTTCTTCACTAATATCTTGTTTAGCTTCTTCTTCAACAATTACTTTACTATTTTCTTCAATATTATCATTTTCTATTTTTTCAGTAGTTTCAATGACTTGTTCAACAGTTTCTTTATTTTTTTTATTTAATCTATCTAAACAATTATTAAATTCTATTAAATCATCTTTTGCTACACAAAATTTAGAATCTTTAGAATAATTAAAATCTTCATAACCTAATGAAGTATCATCAATAATTTTTTTAAATATCCTTAACATTGTATTATAAATTTGTTTTTCTTCCTCGTTAGAACAATTAACAATTTTATAATTTAAATAATTAATATTATCTACCGCTGAATTAGCAATTATTTCGGCAAAAAAAGATAATTTAGTATTTTCGTTATAATCAAAATCCTTTTTTAATTTTTGTTCCAACTCTTCTAAAGATATCATACCTAAATCATATTGTCTTCTTAATACAAATTGTTCTTTTGCGGTTTGAAAATAAGTTGTTGAATAATCTGTTTGCATAATGAACCTCCCTTTTTTCAAATTTATTCTATCATATTTGTTAAATAAAAACAAGCAATCAATGTTGCTTGCTATTCTATAGTTTTAATATTGTCATTATTATAAGAAAGCCCAAAATCACTTGCTACTTGTTGAATATTTTCTAGGGAAACTAATTCATCTATTTGCATATTCAAACTTTCATTAACATTTTGTTGTTTTTCAATTTTACTATTTACTTGTTCTAATTTAATATTAGATTCTGATAAAAGGGCTTTAGTATAAACATTTACTACTGGTATAGCTATTAAAAGACAAACTAAAATAAAATATATAAATTTTTCTCCTTTAAAAAATTTAGTTTTTTTAACTGTAGTTTTACGCATAGTATCAAACCCTTTCTATTATTCTTAATTTAGCACTTTTACTTCGTGAATTTTCTTGTAATTCTTGTGATGTTGGTAAAAGTGGTTTTTTATTTATCAATTTTATTTTTGGTTGATAATCTTGTGGAATTTGTGGCATTCCTTTAAAGATTTCATCAACTTCACTATATTTTTTAAAAATTTGTTTAACAATTCTATCTTCTAATGAATGAAATGTTATAACACAAATACGTCCACCTTTATTTAATAAATCAATGGCTTGTGGTAATACTTCTTTTAAACTTTCTAATTCTTGATTTACTTCAATTCGAATCGCTTGAAAAATTTTTCTTTCCGGATGATGTAAATTAAAGTATTTAGCTCCAACTGCACTTTCTATAATTTTTACTAACTCTAATGTACTTGTTATATTTTTTTGTTGGCGAACATTTACTATTTTTTTAGCAATTAATCGTGAATTTTTTTCTTCACCATATTCAAAAAATATTTTGACAAGTTCATTAAGTGAATAATTATTAACAACATCACTGGCAGTTAATTTTTGCTCAAGATTCATGCGCATATCTAAAGGTCCATCTTTCATAAAAGAAAAACCACGGTTTGCTTCATCAATCTGAGGAGATGAAAAACCTAAATCAAAGATTATACCATCTACTTTTTTAGTAATATACTTTGGCATTTCTCGAAAATTAGCATGAAAAATTTTAAAATTTGACGAGATTTCACTTAATGCTTTTGCTGAATGTTCCATGGCTAATTCATCAGCATCAAAGGCGAAAAGAAAACCCCTTTTCATTCGCTTTAAAATTTCTTGGCTATGACCGGCATATCCGAGTGTGGCATCGACATATACACCATCTTCTTTGATATTTAAATTATCAATTACTTCTTTAAGCATTACACTATAATGTTTCATTAATAATTCCCATCTGTAAATAGATTTTCAGCAATATCTTCTAGTTTTTCACTATTTTGAGCTAAGAAATCATTCCAAGCAACGTCACTCCATATTTCAACCCTATCATTAGCACCAATAACTAAACATTCCTTATTTAATCCAGCATAACTAACTAAAGTTGAAGCAATATTAATACGACCTTGCTTATCTAAAATACATTCCGCAGCGCCCGAAAAGAAAGTTCTAATAAATGTTCGAGCATCTTTTTTTGTAAAAGGCAAAGTATTAAGTTTTTCTACTATCTTGTTCCATTCACTCATGGAATAAACATATAAGCATTTTTCTAAACCACGAGTTATAATAAATTTTTCTCCTAATTCATTACGGAACTTAGTAGGAATAACTATTCGGCCTTTTTCATCAATATTATGATGATATTCACCCATGAACATTTAAATCCCCCACTTTCCACCAC
Source organism: uncultured Bacilli bacterium (assembly GCA_947629125.1). GTDB lineage: Bacteria > Bacillota_I > Bacilli_A > RF39 > UBA660 > RGIG4822. The sequence goes on from CANRCO010000031.1 coordinate 10,424, forward strand.
AATGTACCACTGCTTACTAAAATATTACTGCAAAATAAAAAAAAAGTAAATATATTTTTTACTTTTTCTATTAAATTTACATTAATTGACAATAAATTTTAGTTGACTTCTACATAGATTTTGAATTGGAGATTTTTCATATCAGGATTATCTAATTTTATGGTATAAAAATGAGTTTCGTTACTATCAATTTTAACTTTATTTAAAATTCGTTCATCATGATTAGCAAAATATTGAGTTTTAGTTTTAGTTAAATCACTAACTAAACGATAGCTGGCTAATGAACTAGTATTTTTAACATTTAATAAATATACAGTATATTCTTTAGTTTGTAAGCTATTATTAGTAATAGAAAAATCAACATTCAAAGCTTCTTCTTTTGTCGAAATTTCTTGACCATTTAAATAATTAATTGATATATCGTTAACAACACTTACTAAACTTGTATCATTATTTTCTGGTTCATAAAGTATATAATCAATCCCAATTCCTAAAGTCATTACAAATAATAAAGCAATAAGAATTAAGACAGTTTTATATTTTCTTCGCATACATATCCCAACCCTACTTTTTATTATATGAATTAAGAAAAATTTCTCTTCTTAATTTTAACATAACTTAAGTTAAAGATATTAGCAATGACTTTTTGATAAAATAAGCTATTTTTTGACAAAATATTTACGTTCAACCCCACAACGTGGGCAAATAAAGTCCTCTGGTAAGCTGCCTTCATGAACATAACCACAAATAGTACAAATCCAAACTTCTTGACCACTAGCTGTAGTTTTTTTCTCTAATTTATCAGTATCTAACTTATTATAAGTTGGAGCATTCTTATTAACTGCCCCTTTTAAAACTTCTTTATAATATTTATAAGTTAAAGGATTCTCTTCATTTACTAATTTTTGCTTATTTACCTTAGCAATAAAAATATCGTGGGTATCGCAATCAATTGTATCAATTACATCTGCTGTTAAATAACCGATTATATTATCAGTTAATACATTACAATCATCAATTGTTTCATAATTATAGTTATTAAATTTATCAGTACCGCTTTTAAAGCCAAATGTTTTAATTAGTTCTAAATCTGTATCTTGAGATAAAATGCTTAGAGCTAACTTTTTAGTTTTTTTAATTATTTCATTAGTATAATTATTTTTATTAACACTAACCGTAATTATTAAATTATTAACATCACTTGTAATTTGACAAGCAGTATTTATAATACAACCACAATTTTTAGAACTTAATAAATACATTCCATAAGAAAAATAGTTCATTAAATTATCGTTCATATTTCCACCTACTTCAAATATTTATTAAATTCTTTAATTTCGCTAGCTTCATCTAAACCAGTTTTATCTAAATCTTTAAATAAAGTTTTTTGTTTATGATTTAATTTAGTTGGAATTAATACGTTATAAATTAGATACATATTACCGTGACCAAGAGCATTAACTCTTTTAAC
>CANRCO010000032.1 GCA_947629125.1 uncultured Bacilli bacterium
CATATGTATCTTACCCTGACTCTACTGATTGGCGTGATAAAGTTTATGATGGTATTATTGAAGAAGCTGGACGAGACCATTTAATTATTAGTGACCCTAATACAGGAATGTGGTATTTAATTAGAATGATTTACTTAAATTATGTAGAATTTGAAGAAAGAATAAATTACAGCCATGCTTATAGTGAAAAGACATTTTAAAAATAATTATTAAAATGTCTTTTTTCTTGACCTAAATTAGTAACTGGTCCATGTCCCGGATAAAGAGTAATGTCATCATCATACTTACTAATCATTTTTAAACTTTTTTGCATTTCTAAAAAATTTCCACCTGGTAAGTCTGTTCTTCCAATACTATTTAAAAAGATAAAATCACCAACAAACATTATTTTTTCTACAGGAAAATAAATACTTATGGCATCATCTTTATGCCCTTTAGTAGAAATAATTTCATAATTCCAACCACTTAACTTAGAAGGATTAATCGGCACATTATATTCTTTTTGTAAATCTTTTAAAGCCCCTATATGGTCAAAATGATAATGTGTAATAAAAATTGCTACTATTTCTTTATCTACACAACTATTAATTATTTTATCTACTTCATCTCCTGGGTCAATTACAATTGTTTGTTTACCTTTTGTTACGATATAACAATTTGTAGCTAATGGCCCAACTACTAAAGTTTCTATTTTCATAATCTTCACCAAAATAATCATAATAAATAAATTTCTAAATTGCAATAATCTTAGTTCGTGTTATAATTATAATGGTGGTAAATATGTCATTAGTTTTTTTAATTATAAGCATTGTATTTATTCTTATTTGTTTTTTAGTAATGTTCTTTTCTTATTATCGAAATAAAGTAAATTTAATTTTAAAAAAAATTGATTATACTTATAGTAAATTAGATACAAGCCTTGATGATAAAAAAGAAAATATAAAAAAAACATATAAAGAAATTAAACAAAATTATCTTAAAAAGAAAAGTTATTATCAAGAAATAGAAAAAAAAGAATTAATTGATTACGATAAAGAATTAACTTCAAGTACTTCAACCCTTAAAGACTTAATTGAAGATAATGATAAAATTAAGGAAGATAAAGTTATAAAAGAATTTTTAAAATCTATAAAAGAAAATGATGAATTAATTTATTCCTTAAAAACTTATTATAATGAAAACACTTTAGAAATTAAAAAAATGCAAAAAAATATTTTTGTTAAAATTATTTTAAAAATAAAAAAGAGAAAAGATTTTAAACTATTTGAAATATAATCTTCGTAAATGAAGATTATTTTTTGTATTTAAGCCATTTTTTTGATATAATAAGTCTTATGAAAAGAGGCTATTTTTAATGAAAGTTATTTTATTACAAGACGTTAAAAAACAAGGTAAAAAAGATGACATTATTGAAGTCAGTGATGGTTATGCAAATAACTATTTAATCAAAAATAAATTAGCAGTAGCTTATACTAAAACAAGTAAAGAGATTTTAAATAAAGAACAAGAGGAAGCTAAAAACAAAGAAGAAGCTAAAATTGCTGAATTTAATAAAGTAAAAAAAGCTTTAGATAATACTGATATTAAATTTGTAGTAAAAACCGGAACTAATGATAAAGTTTTTGGCAATATTTCAACTAAACAAATTGCAGATGAATTAAAAAAGAAAGGTTTTAATATTGATAAAAAACAAATTCATTTAAAAGAAAATATTGATAGTTTAGGAACTCATCAAGTAGAAATTAAATTGCACAAACAAGTTAGTTTTAATATAAATGTTATTTTAAAAAAGTAGGTGAAGTTAATGGCTAGTAGAAAGATGCCTCAAAATTTAGATGCAGAAATGAATATTTTAGGAATAGCATTCTTAAATGAATATGCTTTTTCTAAAATATGTGAAGAATTAAGTTATGATTTATTCTATGATGAAAGACATCAAAAAATATTTAATGCAATTACAGAATTACAAAAGAAAGATATTCCTTTAGATATTACTACTATAACCGAAGAATTAACTAAGAAAAAAAGTCTTGGTAGTGTTGGAGGAATTGAATATATTAGTGAAATAATTGAATCTGTAGTTTCTTCAGCTAATTTAGATTATTATATCGATATTGTTAAAGAGAATGCTTTAAGAAGAAATTTAATTGATACCGCTACTAATATTGTAACTAATGCTTATGAAGAAGAAAATTTAAATACATTAATAGATAATGCTGAAAGAAATATTTTAAATGTTGTTAAAACTAGACAAGTCAGCGAATTCTTACCAATTTCAGTAGTTTTAAAACAAGCACAACAAAATTTAGAAGAATTATTTAAAAATAAGAAAAAAGTTACAGGTTTAGAAACAGGATTTTATGACTTAGATAAATTTACAACTGGCTTACATGGTGGTGAAATGATTATTTTAGCTGCTCGTCCTGGTATGGGTAAAACATCATTTGCTTTAAATATTGCCACTAATGCTGCCCAAAAAACTGATAAAGCTATTGCTATTTTTAACTTAGAAATGTCTGCAGAAATGCTAGTAAACCGCATGATTTCTTCTGTTGGACAAATCGATTCTTATAAATTACAAACAGGTCAACTAACTAACAATGATTGGCAAAAATATAATGAAGCCTTATCCCAATTAAGTGATACTAATATTTATATTGAAGATAACGCTGGAATTACTTGTAGTGAAATAAGAGCTAAATGTCGTCGCTTAGCAAATAGTGAAAAGGGCTTAGGTTTAGTTGTAATCGATTATTTGCAATTAGTTACTACCGGTAATCGAAGAGTTGAATCGCGGCAAGTAGAAGTTTCTGAAATATCTCGTTCTTTAAAAACAATGGCTTTAGAATTAGATGTACCAGTTATTGCTTTAGCTCAATTATCTCGTAGTGCGGAAAAAAGAGAAAATTCGCAACCTATGTTAGCAGATTTAAGAGAATCTGGTTCTTTGGAACAAGATGCCGATTTAGTATTGTTTATAAATCGTAAAGATTACTATGAACCAAAAAGTGAAAAGAAAGATAAAATTGTACCCGTTGATTTAATAATTGCTAAACATCGGAAAGGTACAACCGGTATAATTAATCTATTATTTGAATTAGATATGAGTAATTTTCGTAACTGTTTAAATAAAGGATTAGAAGAGCCACAAAACTAAGGAGGTATTACTTTGAAAATATGTGTTTTAGCCAGCGGTTCAAAAGGTAACAGTACATATATTGAAGAAAATAATATTAAAATTTTATTTGATATTGGGAAGAATACCAAATATATTAAAGAAAAATTAAATGAGATTAATGTTTTACCAGAAGAAATTAATTACATTGTGATAAGTCATTTACACGATGACCATATCTCAGCTTTAAAAACATTTATTAAAAAATATCATACGACAGTTTGTTTAACCCAAAAAATGTTTTATGAATTAGAAGATTTAAAAGATTATGATAACATTTTAATCTATGAAGATGATTTAAATTTTAATGGTTTAAAAATCGATACTATTAAAGCTAGTCATGATGCAACTGATGCTCGAAACTTTATCATTAGTTATTTAGATAAATCAGTGGTTTATTTAACTGATACCGGCTATATTAATCGTAAATATTTTAATAAATTAAAAAATAAAGATATCTATTTGTTTGAAAGTAATCACGATATTGAAATGCTTAATAATGGCCCTTATCCTAAATGGTTAAGACAAAGAATTTTAGGAGATTATGGCCATTTATCTAATAATGCTGCAAGTGTATACTTAGCTAAATTAATTGGGGACAAAACGAAAAAGATATTTTTAATGCATTTAAGTGATACTAATAATACAGAAAAGTTAGCTTTAAAAACTATTAAAGATACATTTTTAGAATACGAAATTGATTTTACAGATATTTTATGTGCTAAACAAAATGAAATAAGTGAAGTGATTAATATATGATTACGATTTTATGTTTAGGTAAAATTAAAGAAAACTATCTTAATGAAATGCTAAATGATTATCAAAAACGAATTAGTAAATATGAAAAATTAAAGATAATTGAATTAAAAGATGATGAAGATATTAATAAAGAAAAAGAAAATTTATTAAAATATCTTAATAAAAAAGATTATATTATAACTTTAGAAATTGAGGGTAAAGTAATTGATAGCTTAACTTTTGCTCAAAAAATTGAACAAATAAAAACGATTAATTCGCATTTAGTATTTGTTATTGGTAGTTCTAATGGCTTACATGACGATATTAAAAAGTTAGCTAATGAACATTTATCATTTTCTAAAATGACTTTCCCTCACGGTTTATTTCGCGCTATTTTACTTGAACAAATTTATCGAGCTTGTAAAATAAACAATCACGAAAGTTATCATAAGTAGGAGGTTTATATGATTGGTAATGATTGGGATGAACAATTAAAAATAGTTTGGAACAGTCCAAATTTTCAAAAATTTTATAAAATCGTTGAACATAAATATGCTACAGAAGAAACTTATCCCCCTAAAGAATTAATTTTTAATGCTTTAAAATTAACGAGTTTTAAAGATACAAAAGTTGTGATTGTTGGTCAAGACCCTTATCATGGTAAAAACGAAGCACACGGTTTATCTTTTTCCGTTACTTTAGGAACAAAAATGCCTCCGTCTTTAAGAAATATTTTTTTAGAACTTAAAAACGATTTAGGTATCGACCGTAAAGACAATACTGATTTAACAGATTGGGCTAAACAAGGAGTTTTATTACTTAATGCCGTTTTAACAGTTAAAAAAGATACTCCGGCGAGCCACCGTAATTTAGGTTGGGAGTTACTAACCGATTATATAATTAAACTTTTAAACAATAAAAAAGAACCAGTAGTATTTATTCTTTGGGGTAATTTTGCTAAAGAAAAAGCTAAATACATAACTAATCCAATTCACTATATTATTAAAAGTCCTCATCCATCACCATTCTCAGCTAACAGTGGTTTTTTCGGTAGTAAGCCTTTTTCTAAAACTAATAATTTCTTAATCAAAAATAATAAAGAACCTATTAAATGGTAATAAGTTCTTTTTTTTAATTGCGATAATTTAGTAAACCTTCGGCGTACATTTCATTTTGTGGTTCTTCTAAAATTAATTTTAAAGCTTCACCGCTTAACTCAGTATTATACATTATATTATAAAAAGTTGGTTCATATAATATTTCTAATTTTTGTAATGGTTTAGAATAATCAATTACATTATCAAATTCTTTAACATATTCTTTATTTTTAATCTTTTCAATAAATTTTATATGCATTAAATTTATACCAATTCTTTCATTTTGATATACACTTTTTATACTATTATTATTTATTTGGTCTTCTAACATTTTTATTAATATATCACTAGGTAAAAATTCTAAAGTATTAAGATTATTAACATTTGAGGTTATTTCTTCATAAAGGTATTCAATACCGTATTTATCATAATAAGCATTACTACTAAAACCATAATATTGATTAGTATTATCTTTAATGCTTTCATTAACTTTTATTTCATTAAATTGACAAGTATCGTCTAAATTAAAATTATATGTAACTTTCCCCACAACTTTAGTTTTATAATCTTGATTATTACCCATTGAATTATTTTTAGTTTCTAATCTGGTAAATACTTCTATATTTGTTTCATTGAAATTAACAGTTAATAACCATTTACTAACAATACTTAATATTTCATTTTCCATTATATGATTTTGATTAGCATCTATAGTTATAGTTAAAGTTTGATTAACAATATTACAATTTGTTAATACATTATTAGCAACATCATTTTTTAAATGACGATTTAATACAGCTTCTTTTATTTTAAGTTGTATTGAATCAATCATATTATAAAAAGATTTATTATCTTTTATTTTTTTAGGAATTCCAACAATATTAAAAAATTCAATCAATTTTGACCGATTTATACATAATTCATTTAATTGACCAAATGTTAAGTTAACTCCTTGCATCACTAATCATCCCTTATTATGATTATAATATATAAATTCAATTAATACAAATTAATTTTAGTTAAAAAATAAAAAGCCTCATTTGACATGAAACTTTATTAACTTATTTTTTATTATTCTTTTTTGATTTCATTTTGATACTAATTATTTGAAAAATACCCATAAAAACCCAGAATAATCCAGAGTATATAAAATAATTTGTATTTACTAAATCATATTTAAGGTCAACAATTCCCATGAAAAACCAAAATGCTGCCACAAAACACCATAAAGGTACACTATACTTTTCTACTAACTTATTCATAAATTTCTATTACTCCTCTCTTTACTAATATTATATTAATTAGGTAACAAATGTCAAATAAAACAAATTAATTAATTTAACTAAAAAAAGAATTACTCTTCTTTTTTAAGATTCATCATCTTTTAAAGCATCTTGTAATTCTTCTTTAGTCATTTTACTATAACCTTTAATGCCTTTTTCTTTAGCTATTTCTTTTAATTCACTAACTGTTTGAGTTGATTCTTCATCATCATAATCTTCTCTAATTTCGCCATACTTAACTAATGAATCAATTTGTTCTTTAGTTAAAGTTTCGTTTTCAATTAAGGCATCACTAAGTAACATAATCAAATCTTTATTAGCTTTAATAATCTTTTTAGCTTTTTCATAGCATTCTTCAATTATTTTTCTAGTTTGTTGGTCGATTTCTAAAGCTACTTGGTCAGAGAAGTTTTTAGATTTACCATAATCACGACCTAAGAAGACACCGCCTTCTTTTTCTTCATATTGAACAGGACCAAGTTCACTCATTCCGTATTCAGTTACCATACTACGAGCAATACTAGTTGCCTTTTTAAAGTCATCACTAGCTCCTGTTGTAATTTCACCTAAGAACAACTCTTCACTAACACGACCACCTAATAAACCAGTAATTGTTGCCATTAATTCTTTTTCTGTACGAATTCCAATTTTTTCTTCTTTTGGTAGCATCATTGTATAACCACCAGCTACACCACGAGGAATAATTGTTATTTTATGAACATCATTAGCATCTTCCAGTTTTATACCGATTACAGCATGACCTGCTTCATGGATACTAACTAAACGTTTTTCTTTATCAGTAATTTTACGACTAGTTTTAGCAGGACCCATTAAAACACGGTCAGTTGCTTCATCTATTTCATCCATAGTAATAGCTTCTTTATTTCTTCTAACAGCTAAAAGTGCTGCTTCATTAAGTAAGTTTTCCAAATCTGCACCACTAAAACCAGGTGTACGTTGACTTAAATTTTTTAAATTAACATTATGGTCTAAAATTTTATTTTCAGAATGAACTTTTAAGATTTCATTTCTTTCTCTTGAATCTGGTAAACTTACTGTAACTTGTCTATCAAATCTACCTGGACGAAGTAAGGCTGGGTCTAAAACATCAGGGCGGTTAGTTGCAGCAATAATAATGATACCTTCATTTGCTCCAAATCCGTCCATTTCAGTAAGTAATTGATTTAGAGTTTGTTCTCTTTCATCATGGCCACCACCTAAACCAGTTCCTCTTTGGCGACCTACAGCATCTATTTCATCTATAAAAATTAAACATGGAGCATTCTTTTTAGCTTCTTTAAACATATCACGAACACGACTAGCACCAACACCAACAAATAATTCAACAAAATCAGAACCACTTATATAAAAGAATGGTACATTGGCTTCGCCAGCTACTGCTCGAGCAAGTAAAGTTTTACCTGTTCCTGGAGGGCCTACTAATAAAACACCTTTAGGAATACGAGCTCCCATTTTTTGAAATTTTTTAGGATTTTTTAAGAAATCAATTAATTCGCTAACTTCTTCTTTTTCCTCTTTTAAACCAGCAACATTTTTAAATTTAACATTGCCGCCATCTTCACTTAATTTAGCTCTACTACGGCCAAAGTCAACACTACTTTTATTAGAACTAGCCATTTTGCTAAATAAGATGTAAGTAACAACTACTATTAATACTAATGGTAAAATATTTACTATAATATATAGAATAGTGCTACTACCAGGGTCAGCTTCTGTTTCATATACTTTTAGATTTTTATCTTTGGCATATTTTACAACTGATGATATATCATCTTCAATAACTCTGGCTTTAAAAGATTCATTTTCTTTATAATCTTTTAACTTACCTTCAACATAAAATATGCTTTCACTACTTTTAGGAGTAATTGTTATTTCAGTTACTTCGTTATTTTTCATCGCAGCAACTAATTCACCAGTTGATATTTCATTAACTTTATTACCGGCTAAATTTAAGAAAATAAATATACCAATAACTACTATTAATAAAATCAAATAGGGACTAGCCATGCGCATTGTTGTATTGTTTTGTTTATTTTTCATTATTTTCCTCCTCATACCAGATTATTATATCATATTGTTGAGTTAAATAGCTATCAAATTTAGATTTTTTTAAGCCAGGTATCCATAATATATTATTGTTACTATCAACTAATATTGGATAGTTATTTCTTTTATCTTTAGGAATTTTAGCATTAATAAATAAATCTTTTATTTTTTGACTACCATTCATATTCTTGCCATAAATTGTATCACCTATACGTCGATTACGAATATATAATGGTAACTTTATTTTTTTTGAATCTAAATAACATACAAAATTATTAGTTAGTTTATTATCATTTACAAGCTTAAATGTACCATAGCCAGTTATCTTTAAATTGTCTTTTAATTCATAACAATATTCCTTAGTTATTTTTTTATCTTTAATTTCAAAGAAATCATAACTTTTGATAGCTTGTTTATTATTTGGCAAATCTAGTGTGCCATTACTTTTATCTGAATGAATTAAATCATAAATAGCTTTAAGATGTTTCTTATTTAATTTATCTAAATTATTATAATTTTCTTTTAAAATGTACTTAATAATTTGATATTTTATAAAACTATCTAATTTAATAAATTCAGTAATAAATAACTTACCATTATTATAAATATTAGTCAATATATCAGTTAAATAATTTTGAATAAAATCATTCATTAAAAAAAGTTCTTGACTAAAAGTTAAAAATTTATGATGAACGTTATTATCTTCTTTTTTTAATTGAGGTAAAATATGATGACGAATTCGATTTCTAAAATATTCATCTGAGTTATTGCTTTCATCAATATAATATTTAATATTATTTTGTTGATTGTAATTTAAACAATCTTGTTTAGTTATAAATAATAAAGGACGAACTAACTGATAATTATTTTGTTTAGTAATTAAATTAATTCCAGCAATCCCTTTATATGAACTACCACGTATTATTTTCATTAACATGGTCTCAATTAAATCATCACCATGATGAGCAGTCATTATATATTTTGCTTGATACTTATCTGCCAGCTCATTTAAAAATCGGTAACGAATGTTTCTGGCATCGGCATGAAAGTTTTCCTGATTATATTTAGTAATTTTCATTGTTTCAAATTTTATGTTGTTTTCTTGACAAAATTTAGAAACATATGATTCTTCTTCAGCACTAGCTTTACGTACATTATGATTAACATGAGCACAAATAATTTCTAAATTTAGTTTTTTTTGATATTCTAAAATAATGTTTAATAAACACATTGAATCAGGGCCACCTGAACAAGCAACTATTACTTTATCATTTATATTTAATAAATTATCTAAAAATTGATATACTTCGTTCATAATATCAACTCGTCTTTCAATAGGTATTTTAATATATAAATTAGATTAGTGCAAATAAAAAAGGAGTTAAACTCCTAATTATCTGAATTACCAAATAATCTTAATAAATCTAAGAATATGTTAATAAAGTCTAAATATAAATCTAATGCGATTAAAATTGGTAAAGCACTATCATCATCAACATCAATATTTTTAGCCCTTTGGATATCAAATGCAACAAACCCAACAAATATTAAAATAGAAATTATTGTAATACCCATATCAAAGCTTTCACTACCAATAAACATATTAATTAGGTATGCAATAAATGTTCCAAATAAAGCCATTAATAAGTAGGTTCCAAAACGACTTAAATCAATCTTGGTAAAATACCCAATCAGACCAAATACTAAAAATAGTACTGCTGCAATAATAAATACATATAAAATACTTGTTAACTTGTAATAAATAAAGATTGATGAAAAGGTAAGTCCACTAATTATTGAATATAATATAAAGAAACATATAGCCGTTGAACTTTTCATCTTATTAATTCGCGCTGCCAGCACTACTACTAATATTATTTCAACAAATGCAAATACTAAATATAAATATGTACTATTTATTTTATAAGTCATCATTTCATTTGTTGATACATAATAACCTGTAGCAAAAGTTAATAATAAACCAACAAACATCCATATAAATGATTTTGCTAATACTTTATTTCTCATATCTTTCTCCTTTGCTGCCTTAATTATATCACATGGTTTTTAATTATAAAATACTTAATTAACTTATCTTTATTTTATGTACAATTTAAATTATTATAACTAATGCCTAATGTCTTATTTTATAAAGAAAGTTTAAAGGGATTTTCTTTAGAACCATTTCCTCTCGAAATTTTAACTTCTGCTTTCAAATAAAGGACTGGGCGAACACCATGCCAATCGTAGCGAGCGTAGTCGCGGCTCACGCGGCCATAATCGTACAGATACATCACGCGATTAGCATAATCCACGTCAGGCGAAATAAACCATTGAGGTTGACCATGTTCATTTAACCATGAATTATCTCTACATCCATGCCAATTATCACTTGAACCGGTTTGACCTGCTCTCCAATTATATAATGGGTCTAATAAACATGCTGCTCTTCCTTTTACATTACCTTGGCTTGTCGCTATTATTGATTCATCTCCGCTTGTTCCAAATCCATAATCGCTTGGGTACATTAATCCGATGTAACCAGTCCATGTTGTTGGATTGCTATTATATGTTAAGCTACTTCTTTCTTTACTATACCATTCTTCTGTTGTTGCTTCATCATACTCAGCATATGTCATTCCACCTAAATAATATTTTGTTTTTCCTATATATTTTTTACTTGCTTCGCTTAAACCTGTATTACTAAAATCTATTGATTCTTCTGTAAAACTACTAGTTGTTGCTGATGCTGGTTTAAAACCACTTGTTCTATTAAAGTAACTTCCTACTCCTTTGTATATTGTATGACTATTTGAATCTGTTACTGTTCCATCTTCATTAATATTATAACTTGTTTTTGTATCTTTCCAATTTGCTTTTACAACATCTTTTGGATTCAACATCATCATTAGTTGACTATCTGTCCAATCATTACTTCCATAATTTGTTGTGGATGAACCTACTCCATTTTGTTTGTAATCCCATCTAAATTTTCCTATTGATTCATCTCTTATTAATTTTATTCGAGTTTCTGTTTTGCCGTTTTCATCTTCGACATTATTCATTACTCCGACAATACGCCAAAGAATTGGGTCGCCTTTTTTATGGACTAAGGTACAATCGACATTATTCTTTTTGCCTTCAGATTTACCTTCTATACCTGCTTTACATGC
>CANRCO010000033.1 GCA_947629125.1 uncultured Bacilli bacterium
GTATTTTCAATAGAATCATTACCACCATCTTTTGGTCCTAATGTTCCTGTTTCTAATCTTCTTGCACCTTCTGATGAATCATCATTTAATAATGTTGGTATTTCTGGGTAAGCTGTTAATCCTACTACTGGTCCATCATTTAAGATTGTGTCTAAATAAGCTGCATTAATTTTATTTACTCCAGTATCTAATTTTAAATCTTCTAAATTAACATTATATGCTACATAACTATCACAGTTATTTGTTAATTTAAATTTATATCCTGTTGTTGCTTTTCCATCAGCATCACTTATTGGGAATGTTTTCTCTAAAGTTATTCCTTGACTTAAATTTTCATATGTTACATCTAAACATGTAGTATTAATTTCATTTTTATCTTCTTGAACTTTAGTTGTTGTCCAATATGCATATGTTGCTCCGATTACTATTAGTAGTACTACACATATACTTGCTATTATTATATATTTCTTTTTCTTACTATCCATGCTACACCTCGTATTTTATTATCTGTAATTTTATTATAATTTATTCTTGGGGTATTTGCAAGTATCTTATCTGGACAAAAAAAGAAATGTTACTTTAACATTCCTTATTATCAATGATATATTAAATAAATTAAATAAGCTATATATAGTAAGAACATAAATATACCTTCTTTACGACTTAAGGAAAACTTACTTCGTAAAATAATAAAAATAATTAGATTTATAATAATTAAAAAGATTAAGGATTTAAATACTGCTAATGTAACTACAACTGGGCTTATTAAACTTGACATACCTAAAATAAAGAAAATATTAAATACATTTGACCCTATTACATTACCAATTGCTATATCTTCTTCTTTTTTGATGACTGCTACTACACTGGTAACTAATTCTGGTAAGGATGTTCCTATAGCAATAATTGTTAATCCGATAAAATGTTTACTTAAACCTAGATTATTAGCAATAGCTGTAGCGTTATCAACAACTAAATTACCACCATAAATTACTGCAATAATCCCAACTAAGAAAAATAAAACATCTCTAATTTCAAATCTTTTTCGCAATTTTGTTGTCTGTTCTGATTTTAATCCTCTTTTTAATAACATTAATAAATACATTAGTAAAAGAAATAATAAAATTAAACCACCTGTTTTACTAATTGTTGCTGTACTTTTTTCATTGATAAAAGGCATTGCTGTTAAAATTGCTAAAACAATTGCTGCTAAAAATGAAAATAAATAATCTTTAAAAACTATTTCTTTAGTTGTTTTTAAACGACCAAAAATAGCACTTACTCCTAAAACTAATAATAAATTACATATATTTGACCCAACTACATTCCCTACAGCAATTTCATTACTATTATGCATTGCTGCCACAATACTTACTGAAGCTTCTGGGGCACTTGTACCAAAAGCTACAATTGTTAAGCCAATAATTAAAGAAGGTACTCCCAATGTTTTTGCAATATTAGAACTACCTTCAACAAATAAATCAGCACCTTTTATTAATAATACGAATCCTACTACTAAGAGTAAATATTCCATATAATCTCCTATTCTTTTTCTTTAACCATTATCGCTGTAGCAATTGGTCGAGTTCTGTGTCTTAAAGCTCCATCAACAGGGTCGTTAATAAGTTCATAATTTTCAACCATTACTGATGATGTTCCGCCGTCTAAATTAGCAGCATTAATTGCTCCATAATTTTGCATTATTTCAGTTAAATCAACCATATCAGCACCTTTAGTTCTTGTACTATTACTATCAACAACTAATAGTAAAACTATACCATCTTTTCTTTGACCAATGACACTACGAGCTGCATAGCCCCAACCACCATTACCAGCAATAAATGATGGTTTACCATTAACAATTAAGAATGGTCCATGACTTACAGAATCGCGTACGCCCATAGCTTTTGCTTGCGAAGCAGTGGCACCTTTAACTAAAACTAATTTATCGTCATTAGTAAAACCAATCATTCCACCAGTTCCACTACGACCATAAGTATTATCAGTAATTACTTTACCGTTAGAAAAAGTTACACCAATTGGATTTCCACCTTTACCATTATAATTAGGGTCTTGGAAACCTCCACCATTTATAGCTAAAACTGCTTTATGGTCTTCAGCCATTTTAGTAACATATTCACCACGAGTATGAACATATTTTGAAACTGCTACACTAACATCTGCTGGGTCATAAACTGCTGCTAAATAAGCATTACAACCATTAACTTTAAAACGAATAATTTTATAAGTAGCATTTTTAGCATGCTCTAATATGGCTTTTTCATATTCATTAGCATATTTAACAGTTTCTTTTTTGTCAATTAAACTTGGGTCAGTTGATTCTCCTGATTCTTTAACATAATTTTTACTCATTACTTCATTAATTTCATCTTCACTATAAAACCATTGACATAAATATTTATGAGTCATTGTTTGCATAGCTGTAGTAATTAACCAATTACGAAATCTTTCATATGGTGAATAAAGTAAAACTAAAAAAGTTGTACTACCACCAATATATAAAATCATAAAAATAGTTATTAAATAACGAACAATTCTTTTAGGAAATAGTTTTAATTTATGATTTTTAAATTCTAATATATAAACATACAAACCATATATAAAACATAAAATAAAAACTATCAATAAACAAATTACTATATAAGCAATTGGTTTTACTACTAATAAATTACTATGTCGCGAAATAACAAATAGAACAAAAAGAACTGGTAAAGCTAACAATGATAGAAAAATAATTTTTTTAGCTTTTAAAATTTTATTTTCTTTCAGTCTTTGTTTTCTTTCTTTTCTTTTACTACTTTTTTTCAAACTACATCACACCTAAACTACTTTTTATTTTGACAATATTTTATTCTTTCATTTTGATATACATCATGTAATTCTTTTATTTTGGCATGAATACCACGAATAATATCTTCATTATAACCATGTTGCGTTAAAATAGCAATAGTATATGGTTTTTCATCATAAACTATACCAACATCATGATAATAGCTATTATATGAACCATATTTATGTGCTACATTATTAACATCATTTAAATATAAATTATTTTGATAATAATTTAACATATAACTTTTTATCATTTCACCATTAGGTTTACTAGCAAACAACTCATAAGCTCTTTTTAAATAGATACTCATATCTTGAGCGGATTGATTACCATATTTATCAGAACCTTCTAAAATATGTTTTGCACCTAAACTTTTAGCATAAGCTTTTAAATTATCACTACCAATGAAATCATAAAGCATTTCATGAGCTGAATTATCACTTAGAGTTAAAGCATATTCTAATAAAGTATTTAATTTAACATCACTATTAATCTTTTCATGGTCCATACCATAACTGTAACTTCTTTTATAATTGCTAGTATATTTTTTAGTTTGATTTAAATCAATATCATTATCAAGTAAATATATTGCATCAACTATTTTAATTAAACTAGCACCATAAAGAGATTCATTTTCTCGATAACCATAACTAAAATTTGTTGTCAAATCTTCATATTTAACATAAACATTATATTGTTTAACATATTCATTTACTTCATTAATTTTATTTTTTAAAGTATCATTAAGTTCATCTTCGCTATATTTTTCTTTTAAACAATCATTATAATTAGAAGTTTCTTTTTTACGTTCTTTTTTTGTAGTAATTTTATTAGTATTACTATTCATATCAACATCTACTTGAGAAATAATTAATATCATGGAAGTTAATACAACTAAAATAATTAAAAAAGCTCCTATATTTCTCTTTACTTTTTTCTTTACTCTCTTTTGTATTTTTTTAGCCATGAATTATCACCCACTTATACAATGTCCATTATATCAAAATAATTAACAAAATAAAACAACAAACTTAATATTTGTTGTTGGTTATTTCCTTTGATATTCTAAATGACGATATAAGACTTTACTATCGTTTTCTTCAAATTCTTCTAACACTGTTTCAGACCATACATTATCATTAATTTTAGGAAAATAATCGGTAGCATTAGTAAATTCTGTATTATATTTAGTAATTAATAATTTATCAGCATAAGTTATTAATCTTTCATAAATTTCTTTTTTTCCTGTTATATATGCATCCAAATTAGTACTCTTTAAATAATCCAATAAACGATATAAATTATTAAAATGTTTAATAATTGCATAATCATTATCAAATTCTTCTTCACTAAATAATACTAATTTACGATTACATAAAATTTTATTAGGTAATTCTGTATAAGTGGCTTGGTCCATAACAATATTACCATCTTTGGTTTTTTCCATAAATAAAGGACTTTTTACTGGAAAAATATTTTTAGCATTAATCCCAATTTCATTATTTTTGCCCATACTTGCAACTAAAACTATTTTATTCATAAAACTCTCCCAAAACTTTACCCTCTTAGCTTATTCTTAATTTAATTATATTGGTAAAACTATCTTAAGTCAATAAAAAAAGTTTAGAAATTTTATTTTCTAAACCAAGATTTTCTAATACGTAAAATGTATTTGTCGTTTACTAAATATTCATTAATATTTTTATAGGAAATCATACTAACTTTGTTAATTGGTTCACCTAAAATATTAAAATAGTCTTTTTGAAATTTAGCAATTTGTTTTTTAGTTAGTTCTTTATACATATTTCAACTCTTTTCCCCTTTCATCAAGCATTATATAACACTTATAATGCATAATTTGTCGAATTTTGTCATAAACATCAAATTTTTTAATTTTTTAAAGGATATTAACAATTCATACGTAAAATATATTACATGAAATATATAAATTTAAAGAAAGAAGAACAATTATTAGAAAATAAAAATTCAATAACTAAATTATATTTAAAAAGAAAAATTAAAAATAATAATATTATTGTTATAAGTAATTTATTAAAAGAAACTAAAGTATTTTTTGATAATATTAATGGTATTTCTCTTGATTTAAATCAAAGAAAAGCAATAATTACAGAAGAACAAAATAAATTAATTGTAGCTGGTGCAGGCAGTGGTAAAACTTTAACTATAGTTGCTTACATTAAATATTTAATTGAAATTAAAAAAGTAAATCCAGAAATGATTTTATGTATATCTTTTACTAATGAAACAATAAATAATTTAAAAGATAAAATTAAGTATAATATCGATATTTACACTTTTCATAAGTTAGCTTTAACTATTTTAAATAAAGAAAATAATATTATCGATGAAAATTACTTAGACTTTATAATTAATGAAATACTTTATTTTTTAAATGATAAAACATATGAAAGTAAACTAATTAAAAGATTTATTAATTTAAAACAATCTAACAATGTAATTAATTATCAACATATTCAGAAAAAAGATAAAAATTATTTAAAAGTAATTGATTTAATATATAAAATATATATAAGTGAAAAAAGAAGCCAACTGTTAATTGATTTTGCTGATATGATAAACTTAGCTACAAAAGAACAAAAACATAAATTTTATGATTATATCATTATTGATGAATTTCAAGATACATCTTTAAATCGATTAAATTTAATTAAGTCATTACTTCAAAAGAATACTCACTTAATAGTTGTTGGGGATGATTTTCAATCAATTTATCGATTTAATGGTTGTGATTTAAATATTTTTTTAAATTTACCTAAATTAATTCGTTATACTAAAATTTTTAAAATAACTAATACTTATCGTAATGCCCAAGAACTTACAGAAATTGCTGGTAAATTTATTATGCAAAATAAAAATCAAATAAAAAAACAATTAATAGCAAATAAACATCTAAATAAACCAATAAAAATTTGTTATTACTATAATCAAAAAACAATATTAGAAAAAATAATTAATTTAATTAATTCTTCACAAATATTAATTTTAGGTAGAAATAATTTTGATATAGATAAGTATTTAAATAGTAATTTTATTTATAAACCAGATAAATTAGTTTATCTAAGAAATCAAGATATTAATATAAAATATTTAACTATTCACCGTTCTAAAGGACTAGAAAGTAATAATGTAATAGTTTTAAATGTTAACAACGATATTTATGGTTTACCTAATAAATTAAAAGATGAAAATATTTTAAAATATGTTACAAAAAAAGAAAGGTTCCCCTATGCAGAAGAAAGACGTCTTTTTTATGTGGCATTAACTCGAACTAAAAATAATGTTTATTTATTAGTTAATAAATCAAAACCATCTATATTTATTAAAGAATTAATTAAAAAATTTAAAAAGAAAATTGAAATTCATCAATTTTCTTAAACTGTTAGCCTATACGGATTTTCTTTAGTTCCTGTTCCACTCACTATTTTAACAGATGATTTTAGATAAAGGACTGGACGTACTAAATAACTGCTATCAACTACGTCATCAGGATAGACACTGCCGTAATTCCACACATTAGCAGCATCGTAATCGCTAGATGCATACGGTGTTATTGTCCATTGATAATCTTCATTATCAAATAACCAGTCATTATTATAACAATCTTCATAGCTATCCCAATTATATAATGCATAATTTAAACATGTAGTCCTATTCGTTTCTGTTCCTCCACTTGTTGCATATCCATAATCACTCGGATACATTAAGCCTACTTTTGCTATTATGCTATCAGGATTCCCAGTATATTTACTCGCAGTGTTTCGTTCTATTTCATAATAACTTTTTACATTCATATTATGATAATCATAAACTCCATTTGAATTTGTTGGTCCTCCCAAAAACCATTTTGTATCATCAAATAATTTTCTACTTATTTCTCTTATTCCAGTATTACTAAAATCCATGTATTGATATCTTTTATTTGTTAAATTTGTTCCTCGCAAAATTCCATAGTTAGGGTCTTTTGTTACAGTTCTATTGAAAAAAGCTTCATT
Organism: uncultured Bacilli bacterium; assembly: GCA_947629125.1. Classification (GTDB taxonomy): domain Bacteria; phylum Bacillota_I; class Bacilli_A; order RF39; family UBA660; genus RGIG4822. Next base: position 6,889 of record CANRCO010000033.1, read on the forward strand.
TAATAACTTATTTAAACTTGCATCTTTCCAATTATTATATTCTTCGTGATTATCATAATCTCCAGTTTCATCATTATATGAATCATCTGTTATTTCTCCATCCCAAAATATTTTACCCAATTGTTCATCCCTAATTATTTTTATTCTAATGTTACTATTTTTTGTACTGCCACCTTCAACATTATTCATAACTCCAATTATTCGCCATAAGATTGGGTCCCCTTTACTTCTAACTTTTGTACATTTAATATTATAGCTATTACTTCCATCTATACCTTCATTACATAATTTTTCTGTTGTATATTCACGATAATCACTTGAATTATCACTAGAATATCCACGCCATATATCTGTTTGGTATACGCCATTTCCAATATCTACATAGTTATCTGGGTCTTTTCCGATATATCTTAAGTTCTTTTCATTAGTATCATCTTCAATTAGTTGAGTTGTACTATCTGCACTTGCAGCTGCTGGTGTTGATTCAGCTAACTTCGTTATCTTTTCTACGGCATTCTCTGCCTTTGTTGGGGTTGCCCATACACTTATTTTTCCTTTGTATGTTTTGCTCATCTCACTATCTGGTGTTTCACTATCTAACCACATTCTTAATGTATAGTCTATTGAATCATTACCTTCACCTTTTGGCCCTAAAGCTCCTGTTTCTAATTCTCGGGTATCATATGCTGTTGCTGTGTTAGTATCATCTTTTTTTAATAATGTTGATGTTGGTTTATATCCTCCTAATTCTAATACTGCTCCATCATTTAAGGTTGTGTTTATATAATTTATATCTACTTGTTTATCTTCATAATTTACATCATCTGTTGAAACATTTCCATCTGCTGTTAATTTTAAACTTTCCATATTTACTGTATAATTAACATATGTATTACACTCATTTTTTATGGTAAAAGTATAACCATCTAATGCTCTACCATCACCATCACTGATTGGAAAGGCTTTTTCTAAGGTAAATCCAGTTGCATCTGTTTTATTTGTATAAGATATTCTTAAACAATCTGTATTAATTACATTTTGATCTTTTTGTACTTGCGTTGTTGTCCAATAGGCATATGTTACTCCGATTACTATTAAAAGTATTACACATATACTTGCTATTATTACATATTTCTTTTTCTTACTATTCATGTTACACCTCGTATTTTATTATCTGTAATTTTATTATAATTTATTCTTGGGGTATTTGCAAGTATCTTATTTGGACATAAAAAAAGAAGCTCGAGCTTCTAATTTTTTTCTTTCATAATCAATTTATTAACTATTGCTTTTAAACCACCGAATAAAACAAATGATATACATAAGGTATCTTTAAAAGTAATAACCCAAATTGTTTTACCAAATTGAATATCCCAAAAGACATTATATAAAACAATTAGTGATACAACAGCCATTATTGCAGTAATTATACCTATTATATTAGCAAAACTTTCTTTTTTATGTTTGTAATAGAAGAAATAATCTAAAACAATTAGTGCCGTAACAAATAACCATAAACCACAACTAAAAACTAATATTTTATCCATTTTAAATGGATTGATAAGTAAGTGTAAAGCAATTAATAAAGATGCTACAGCATAAATAATTGAGCCTTTATATACTTCAAATTTATGATATTTATAAATTAAATACCCTACTACACCTGATAAAGCGCTTATAACATAAATACCAAAACTAATAAATTTTAAACCAGTATCAGTAGTTTTAATAAAATAACATAAAATACCTAACAAAGCGATAACTATTGATAAGCCAAAATCTAAATAAATACTATATTTAATTGCATCTTTGGAATTTTTTAACTTGTCCATTTTAAACCTCTTTTCTCTTATAATAATTATACCTTAAAATTTTATTTAGTCAATACAATAACTAAAAGACTCTAGTAAAACATAAAATTTTATGATATAATTTAATACTAAAAGGAGGCGGTCAAAATGAAAATAGTTGAATTAACAATTCCTCAATTTGATGCTTATGCTATTAAGCATCCTTTAGGCAACTACTATCAAAGTTCAAACTATGCTTTATTAATGGCTGAAAATGGTTTTGAATATGATTTAATCGGCTATGTTGATGATGCTAATAACATTAAAGCCGCTACCTTAATTCTTTATAAAAAGATATCTTTATTTGCTAAATATGGTTATGCCCCTAAAGGATTTTTAATTGATTATTATGATTTAAATTTATTTCGTCAATTTACAGATGATTTAAAAAAATATTATAAAAGTAAAGGTATAGCATTTATTAAAATTAATCCAGAAATTGCCATTGGTGAAATTGATAAAAAAACTTTTAAAACAGTATATAATCCTAATGTTCGTATTCGTGACTTTTTAATGCAAATGAATTATTTGAAATTAAAAGATAATATTTATTTCGAATCAATGTTTCCTCGTTTTAATGCCATAATTCCTTTAAGAGAATTTAGTATTAACTCTATTTCTAAAAACACTCGAAATAAAGTAAAAAAAGCTATTCGTAAAGGCTTAAAATTTGAAAAAAGTGACCGTCGTGGTATAGATATTTTGTTTAATTTTATAAAAGATAAAAAGAACCGTGATGAATTTTATTACAAAGACTACTACAATATTTTTAATAAATATGATAATATAGATTTGTTTCTTGTGAGTTTAGACTATAATGATTTTATGATAAACTCTCGGAAAATTTATGAACAAGAAGCAGAAAGAAATAACAATTTAAATATAATGCTTAGAACTTCTAGTTCTAGTCACTTAGTTAATCGTAAAATGAATTCTGATAAAGCCTTAATAGCTTATAAAAATGATATTGCTTTAGCTAACGTTGGCATAAATCGCCCTGGCAAGACTTATGTAGCTGGAGCTTTAGTAATGAAATATCATAATCGCATTAATATAGTTATTAGTGGCTTTGACCGCAGATATGGTAATTTTAATCCTAATCATTTTTTACACTATAAAATACTAGAATATTACAAAGACAAATATTCATTTGCTGATTTAAATGGTTTAACTGGTGACTTTACCAAAAATAACCCATATCATGGTCTTAATCAATTTAAAATAGGTTTTAATCCTAAAATTTATGAATTTATTGGGGAATATGACTTACTAATTAATCAAAAAGTTTATATGTCTTTATATAAAAGTGGTGCTTTAGCTAAAGAATTTAATAAGGTGATTAATAATAATGAAAAGAAAGAAAATAAAAATTAAGATTCATAAATATTTTATTCACGTTAGCATGTTCTTTATCCTAACAACAATATTTTTATGTATTAACTCTAGTTCAAGTATGCAAATAAATCAATCAATTATTGCTAATACTAAAATAAGTAATACAACATTCTCATATCGAATGAACGACTCATTAATAATTAATGATTTAAATGCTAATCGAATTGTTTATGATAATATGACAATTATAGAATTAACTAATAAATTAAATCGTGTATTAAAAGGTAAATTAGCTAACTATGGTTATGTATATGCTAGTAAATCTTTAGAATATGGAGTTGACCCTTATGTTGCAGTTAGTATTTCTTTATTAGAAACTGGTTGTAATAATGGTTCATGTAGTAGTTTAGTTAATAATTGTAATAATGTCGGAGGCATGAAAGGTTCACCAGGTTGTGGCGGCGGTTCATTTAAAAGATTTAGTAATTTAGATGAAGGTATAAATCAATTCTTAAAAAACTTAGGAGAAAATTACTACGCTGTAGGTTTAGATACTCCAGAAAAAATGAACCCAAAATATGCTGAAAGCACAGAATGGGCTCGTAAAGTAAATAATTATATTAATTACATTAGAAAGATTTAAGATAATCTTTCTTTTTTTTAGTTAAAAACTGTTTTAAAAAGACAATCTTTCGATATTTTAAATATTGATTATTAACAAATTCTTCTTTTTTAATAATTAATAAATTATCTAAAATTAAATAAGAAATTTTGTTTCGTTTTAATTCAAGTAAATTATTATTTAAAAATGCCCAAATTAATTTATCTTCTTTACAAGTTATGAGTTTATCTTTATAAGTAATTAATATTAAGACATTCGGATATATTTTTTTCAAGAATTTATATCTATTTTCTAAACTCATCAAACCAGTACCTTTCAATTAAATTATTAACATACATTTTATTGCCACAATTATAATTATTTTGATATGAAGCAATACTACAAAAAGCCTTTTCAAAACTTAATTTATTATTTTTATATTGCCAACTAACACTTTTAATTCTCTTTTTTATTTTATTTTTAGCACACTTAGTTAATGTTCTAACTGTTTTATTATTAATAATGCGATATCGGTATCCTAAAAAGGTAAATCCTTCACTACTATCTACTATTTTGGTCTTTTTAATGTTTAACTTTAACTTATAGGTATTTTCTAATTCATTTTGAATAAAGACTAAAGCTTTTTTTAATTTTTCTTTATCATGATGAATTAATATAAAATATCGAGTAGATATAAATATCACTATTTAT
>CANRCO010000034.1 GCA_947629125.1 uncultured Bacilli bacterium
ATTGAATTAGATGATGAACTTTATTTTAAAGTAAAAAATGGTCAAAAAGTTAAACTAGATTGTACGCAAGAAAAAGTTATTCTTACCTTTAAGAAGCATGTTATAGCTATCTATGAATTAAACGATAATATTTATCAAATGGCTATTTTTTTAGCAACAAATATTTAATTGCAACAAAAAAGCACTAAATTTGTGCTTTTATTTTTTTATGGCTGCCCCAGTTAGATTCGAACTAACGGAATGTCAGGTTCAGAGCCTGATGCCTTACCACTTGGCTATGGGGCAATGTAAAATAATTAATTACAATTATATTATACTTGATTTTTTTAAATTATCAATGGTATTTAACTTGCTTTTAAACTTAAAAAAATTTATAATATATACCTAAGAAAGAGGAATAACAATGAATAAAAAAATCCAAAATTTAATTGAAAAAGACTTTCAAAAATTTATAAAGTTAGTAGAACTTGGAGTAATTGATAAAGAAGCCGCTTGTAATAACGTTATAGCAATAAACAATGCCCAATATATTTATTGCTTTGCTGAAAATATAAAAGGAGCAAATATTAAGAAATTAGAGGATGCCATTATTGCAACTAACAATGCCGAATATATTTGTTATTTTGCTTGGGGTATAAAGGGTGCAAATATTGCAAAATTAGAAGATGCGATTATTAAAACTGAAGATTATTATTATATTTATCTTTTTGCTAATAATGTTAAAGGTGCTAATATAGATAGATTATATTATGTTCTTAGTAAAATTAATAAATTTGTATTAATTAGCCATCAATTAAATAAAACAAAAGATATCCTTTTAAAAAAATTAAATCAAGTTAGTATAACTGTTAAAGAAGAAATTAATAAAAAATGTGATTCTAATATAGATGATTATACTTATTTAATTAAATTATTAGATGAAAAAAAATATGATGAAATAAAGGAAAATAAAGAAAAATTTGCAAATCTTTTTAAAGAAGAGAATCAAGTTAAAAAATTAAAGAAACATTAATAATTGATGTTTTTTTTAATTTGTCTATTACTACTAGTTATTTTTTTAAGTTATGCTATAATTATAAATAGAATAATAGGTTGAAAAGGTGTAACTATGGCAAAAAGCAAACAGTATAATAAAACTAAATATATTGTTATTTTAAGTATTTTATTAGTACTAATCATTATTTTATGTGGCATATTATACTTCTGGTCATTAGATTTTACAAACACAGAAGTACCTAGTCAACCTAAAGTTATATCTTCTAATCAACAAATACTTAATGATTTTGCTAAAAATTTAGAAAACATTCGTAATAATAAATTGTATCAAGAACAAAATGAAATAAAGTATAGTGATTATTTTAATTATACTCAACATCAAATTTATTGTTTGGAAGCTGGTTATAATAAAGATAATAGTGTTTATTTAAATGATTGTTATATTGATAATGAACAAATAACTGAACATTATGGTGAAAATAAAGAAATATTAAAGAAAATTATCTTTTTTGATAATAATAAAATATTAAAAGAAAATAAAATTCAAACTTTTTATCGAATTGTAAATAATTTAAATGAAATTATTGAATTAAAATTAACCGAAGATGGTAAAATAACTTACTATAATTATACAACTAAAGAAAATAAAACTATTTGGTCAGATTCAGAATTAGCAGTAGGGTTTATACTATATTTAAAAGATTGTACTAATGTAAGTGAAATGGCAGTTTTAACTAATAAACAAAATGTTTATTTAAGTCAATCTGATATATTAGAAACTAGTGAAATGAATTATTTTAAAACTGGTGTTACGGACAAAGTTAATGACATTGAAACAATAGTTGATAAAAGTCCTAATAGTTGTGGTAAAACTGACCTTTATTTAAATGTTAAAGATGTTTTATATCAATTGGATGATACTTATCATTTAGGATTAAGATATAATAATATTTTTCCTTATGAAAGTTATATTGGTTTAAATGGTGATTATTTATATATATTTGCTAATAAAGAAATTGCTTACTATGTTAATATTGGTTATGACAATTCGACATATAATTATTTAATGAACAATCTTAATCAAAAAATAATAGCTGATAATATATTTGTTAATAATCAAGATAATACAACAACCTTTTATATTATTTCTAATGATAAAAAACTATATAAATCAACTTTAGTTGACCATGTTAGCCAAACTACAGAAATAATTAGTGATAAAGTTATTGATTATAAAACTAAAAAACATAATGATAGATATAACATTGAACTAGAAACTGAACATGAAAAATTAACTTTAGAAAATTATTTAATTTATAAAAAGAATTAATATCTTTTTATATTTTTTATGTATTGATTTTTAATATTTAAAATATTATCTTCTGATATATAATAACTTAGAATTATAAATAAAAGCTTTTGATTAGACATATTATAATTATTTTTAAGTTCAACTAAAGCTAAAATATAATCTGCAGGTATTTGAAAACAAATAGCTAAGTTATGTAAATCTTTAAGTGTTAGGTTTCTTTGACCACTTTCTAATTCGCCAACATTTCTAGGAATAGTATTTAAAGTGTTTGCTACTTCTTCAATTGATTTATCAGTGACTAATCTTAATAATTTTAAAATATCTGGCATAAAAAAATTACCCCCTTAATTTGTTTTGTTATTTTAATAAATTCTGATATCTTTGTCAAGCACTGGAAGCTTTAACTTTTTTACTGAACAATTTTGTTGTGAATAACGCTAAAAATAGAATTATTAACATATGGGGTAAGTAACGATAAATAAATAGTTCTATAACATTGTTTTTACCAATAACTATCGAAGATATATAAATACAAATTATTAAAATAACTGCTAAATAAATATTATTATATTTTTTGGGCAAATTATTTTTTAAAAGTAATGTTGCAATGGCAGTTGTTATAAACATATCAAATACAAATACTACTGATGTTAAATTTTCAACTTTTTCAATAAAATTAAAGATTTTAATTCGTTTTAATATCATATATTCGGGAGCTCGATAAACAGTTATTAATTCATTACCTAAAACAGTTATAGCAAATAAAATGGTTAAAATAATTGGAATTAAGGAAAAAAGATAAGATTTAGAAATATTTTTATTAGCTTTATCTAATTCAAAAATAAATAGATTTGGAGTAACTGTTAAAAAGGCAAAAAAGATAGAACATTTACAAAAATTAAAGAATGTTGAAGTAAACATTGGTTCTAAATTAGCAAAATCGGAATACCAAATTAAAGTAATAAAAGTTATTATATACAAAATTAAAGTAATTGGAAAAAGACATTGGCTCACTCGATATATTGTTGTAAATCCTTTATTGGCTATATAAAAAGCTAAAACTAAAAATGGAATAGTAATAACTAAATTAGGAGTACGAACTAAATAAAAACTATTGGAAAATGTTTCTAATATAATCAGAGTAATATTTATAGTAAAGATTGCAAAAAAACTAACGAGAATATTACTAGCCAGTGATTTTCTATTAGCTACCCATTTTTTATAAATATATAAAAGTAAAAAACCAATGATAGTACCAACAATAGCACAACTAAGAGTATCTCTTCTTCCAATATTTAATAAATTAGAATAACCAAAAATCATAAAATAATTTCTAGTTATGAAAAAAGTTAAAAATAAACTATGATTTTTAATTTGCATGATGCACCTCGAATATTAAACCTTTTTTATTGATTTTTAAATCTATATTAACTGTATAATCTAAATTTCTCCAATCGGAAAAATATTTCTTTTCTTTTTTATAGTAGGCAGAATTAAAACCTAAAATATCACTATCACTTTCTTGAGTTTTAGTAATTAAATTTTCTATTTGTTTTTTTATAGTTTTAGCAAATTCTTCTTCTAATTTCTTTTCTACTTTGTAATTCCGTAAATCATAATTACAATTATTTTGCGTTATATCACCTTGTAATTTCAAATTTACTTGAATTTTTTCTTTTTTATAAGTAATTTCACTAGCCGAATCATAAATACTGACAGTAAAATTATTTTTAGAATTATTACAATACTGGGTATATTCCGCATTTTTAGCTTTACTATCTAATAAATTAAATGTTACTGATTCTTGATTAGTTAAATAATCAACCATTTTAAATTTTTTAAAGATAGCTAGACCACCAAATTTAATATTATCATTACTTGTTTTATAAATAGTTGTAAGAATTGCATCAACTCCTTTAGTTAAGATTTTGTTAACTACATTACCAAAAGGAACAGTATTAGAAATATTTTTATTAAATTTATCATTTTCTAACATTGATACTATACGATTTGTTGTAAGAGGGTATACTTTAGTTGAAGAATCTAAGACATCTTTAGCCTCACTATCCATCGCTACTAATAAGTAAAATTCATCTCGAATAGCTTGGTCGCGAATAAAATAATCGGTTATATCTTCTAAATGATTTTTAGCTATATCTTCGGAAATAATAACGATTTTTAAATGGGCATAATATGCTTGACGGTCTAATTTTAAATTTGTGTTTGCAAAAGCTTGAGCCACATTTTTACCATTTCCGTTAACGGTATAAGATTTTTCATTAGCGGATGAATCACTTTCTTTTTTATCATTAAATATTTCTAAAGTTACATAGTAATTATCATCTTTATAATCTAAAGCAACACCAGCTACAATCCCTAAGTTATTTAATTCTCGATAATCATAACAACCACTAACAAGAAAGATAATGGCGATTAAAAATACTATTTTTTTCATAGATTATTTTCCTTTTGTTTAATAATATTTTTACTAGCGAGTAGTTTACTTCGTTTTGTATCTTTGGCTTTTGGACTTTTTCGCACGGTTTTATTAAAGTAAACTTTATCAAAGGGAACAATTGGGTAAAAGTAAGGTTCTCCGTAGGATTTTAAACTAGTTAAATTAATTAAGAAATAAATGAAAGCATAAACCATTCCCATTAAGCCTAAAATTGCAGCGCTAAAAAGGAAGATAAACCGATAAAAACGAATTGAACCATTCATTTCCTTTTCGGGAAACATTAAACTAGTCATAAAAGTAATTGATATAACAATAATCATAATTGGACTAACAACTCCAGCATTAACTGCAGCTTCTCCTAAAATTAATGCTCCTAATATTGAGATGGCACTACCATAGGAATTAGGAAATCTTAAATCACTTTCACTTAAAATTTCACAAACAATTAACATCATTATTGCTTCGGCGACTGCTGGAAAAGGAACACCATTTCGCTGAATACTAAAGCTAACTAAAAGATTAGTAGGAATAGTTTCTTGATTGTAATTAACTAACGATATATATGTTCCCGGTATAGTTATCGAAAAGAAAAAACAACATATTCTTAAAATTCTTAAAAAATTAATATTAATACTTTTATTGTAATTGTCCATTGGAGGATTAATAAAGTCAGATAAAAAAGCTGGAATAATTAAAACAAAAGGGGAAGTATCAACTAATATAGCAATTTTACCTTCGAGTAAAGCATTAACAACATTATCTGGTCTTTCAGTTGATTGAGTCATGGGTAAAGGGGTATTATTTTCACTTTCAAAAATATTGGATATTTCACTAGAATCAACAATTCCATCAATATCAATTTTAGCTAATTTATCTTTAACATTATCAACAAGTTTTTTTTCAGCAATATCTTCAAAATAAAGAATACTTATTTTCGTATTAGTTTTGCGACCAATAAAAAAATCGATAGTTTTTAAATCTTTTGATTTAATTCGTCTTTTAATTAAACCTAAATTAGTTTGATAGTTCTCGGTAAAAGCATCCTTTGGACCATTAATACTATTTTCACTATTTGGAGCACCAATTCCTCTAGTTAATTCACCCTTAGTTTCAATTGCCAAAACTTTATCTTTATAAATAACCAAAGTAAACCCATTATTTAAATAAAATTCCATTTGGTCAAGAACTTTAACTTCTGTAACATTTGGACCTGCTAAATGATTGATTAATTTATTAAATGTTTGTAAATTAGTTAAATTTTTTAAAATAAAGTCATTAATACTAGTACTACTACAAATAGATTCTAAATAAATGACATAAGCAACTTTATTAAAACCTAAATTAATATTGCGAATAATTAAATCAGTTACATCATTAAATTCATTTTGTATTCTTTTAACTATTTTGTTATTCATTTAACTCAATCCTTTGTTTTTAGTATTTACCAAAAATTGACTGGTATACATAATGTTAATCGTGTATAATTATTTTTAGAAAAGAGAAATTTATGAAAAGAGTTACTATTGAAAAATTAGATAATTTAGGTAGAGGTATAGCTTATGTTGATGAAAAAATTTGTTTTATACCAGCATGTTTGCCTAAGGAAGTAGTTGATATTGAATTAACTAGTGTTCATAAAAATTATTTAGAAGGTAAAGTAGTTAATATTGTTAAAACTAGTGAAAAAAGAATTAAGGAACTTTGTCCATATTTTAATGAATGTGGAGGGTGTAGCTTTCTTAATTTAACTTATTTAGATAGTTTAAATATAAAAAAAGAAATTTATGAAGATTTATTAAAGAAAAATAAATTAGCTGTTAATTTAGAAATAGTAAGTAATATTAATGATTTTAATTATCGTAATAAAGTAAGTTTAAAAATAGAAAATTCTTTAGTAGGGTATTATCAAAGTAAAACTAATAATTTAGTAGCGATAAATGAGTGTTTAGTAGCTAATAAAGAAATTAATCGGTTTATTAAAAAAATTTATTTATTAAATTTAACTAAAGCTTTAGTAACCATTAGATGTAACTATTTAAATGAATTATTAATTGTTATTAATACTAAAGAAAAATGTAACTGTGATATTGCTAAGTTAACTAAAGAATTTAAAATAGCAGGAATTATCTTTAATGATAAATGTATTTATCAAAACAATTATTTTTATGAAAAAGTAAATGATTTACTATTTAAAGTATCTTATAATTCTTTTTTTCAAATTAATCCTTATATAACTAGCAAATTATTTGAATATTTAAAGCAGTTTATTACTAAAGATGATGTAGTAGCTGATTTATATTCGGGAGTAGGTACTCTAAGTATAGTTGCTGCTAAAAAAGCAAGAAGGGTATATAGTTTAGAAATAAATAAAAATGCAGTTTTAGATGGTTTAGAAAATAGTCGTTTAAACAAAGTAGATAATATTACTTTTTTTAAGGGTAATGTTAATCAAACTATTTTGAATATTAAAGAAAAAGTTAATACGATAATCATTGACCCACCACGTAGTGGTTTAGATAAAAAAACAATGAATAGTATTTTAAATATTAAGCCCCAAAAGATAATTTATATTTCTTGTAATCCCCAAACTTTAATTAGAGATTTATTAATTTTAAAGGAATTTTATACTTTTGATGCAATAAAACTATTAGATATGTTTAGTTATTCATATCATATTGAGTCTTTATGTGTTTTAAATTTAAAATAAACCTTATAAAGGAGAATCCACTATTAATATGATTTAAGAAAATAACCTTTATATATAACAAAAATGCACTAAATGCTCACATAACTATTGACTAATGTGAGCATTTAAGTTAAAATTAAAGCGGGTGATAAAAAATGTTATATGCACATAAGGAATTGTTAAAGAAATATAAGTCAAATTATCAAATAAAAAAAGCAGTAAAAGAGCAGAAAATTTTTAAAATTGAAAAGGGTATTTATTCAGATAAGAAAAATGTTCACTATTTAGAGATTATTGTTAAAAAATACCCTAAAGCAATTATTACAGGAGAATCTGCATACTATTATCATAATTTAGCAGATGTAATACCAGATAAAATATGTTTAGCAACTAAAAGAAATGCAGTAAGAATAAAAGATAAGAGAATAAAACAGTTTTTTGTAAATGATAACTTATTTGAACTTGGAAAGGAAAATATAATATTTGAGGGTGTTTCTATAACTATTTATAATAAAGAAAAAATGTTAATAGAACTTATAAAAAATAAGAAAAGCATTCCATTTGATTATTATAAAGAAGTTATATTAAATTATAGAAATATTGTTGATGATTTACAAAATTGGAAAATAGAACAATATTTAGAAAATTATAGTCAAGAAGAACGAATACTTGATATTATTCAAAAGGAGGTTTTCTAGTGAATTTATATGAATTAGTTCAAAAATATGAAGAAATGGGCTATAAAAATGCTGATGCAGTAGCAAAAGTTGCACAAGATATAATTTTATTAAAAATCTCTAAAAGTAAATTTAATAAAAATGTAACTATAAAAGGTGGAGTTGTTATGCACAGTATTTCAAATGATTTACGCCGTGCAACTCGTGATTTAGATTTAGATTTTATAAAATATTCCTTAGAAGATAAATCTATTAAAAATTTTATAAGTAAGTTAAATAGTGATGATGTTACAATTGGTATTGTTTCTAAAATAACAGAATTAAAACATCAAGATTATAATGGAAAAAGAGTTATGATTCGACTAAAAGATAAGTTCGGTTATGAAATAAATGCCAAACTAGATATTGGTGTACATAAAGATTTTGAAATAGAACAAGATGAATATTGTTTTAATTTAGATGTATTTGATAAAAGTGTAAATCTTCTTATAAATTCGCGTGAGCAGATTTTTGTAGAAAAAATGAAGACATTATTAAAGTTAGGATATATTTCTTCAAGATATAAAGATGTACTTGATTTTTATTATTTAATAAATAATAGCAATATGAATAAAGGAAAATTAGAGAATTATTTTAAAAAATATATTTTTGATGATAGTAATATGTTAGAAAATAACACAGAAGATATTTATAATAGGTTACAAAAGATATTCAATAGAACAGATTTTAAAAAAAATTTTTATTCAATTAAAAATAATTGGTTAGAATTGCCGATAGAAGAAGTAATTGATAGTATTCTTAAATATATGTTTGAATTTGTAGTTACATTTTAATGACAAGTAGCCCGAAAATAAATCTTTTTCTGAATATGCTAGAAGTAAAAGTAAAAATTTAGGTAAACTTACAAAGTATGCCAAAATTATGAAATTTGAAATGAAGGTAAGTGAATGAAGATATTGGTTTATTTGTTTCATTAGAATACATAACTAATATTTTAAGCGAAGAAGAAGTGAATATATAAAAAGTGATATTTGCTATATTCATAATGAAACAAACTAGCCATATTGAATCTTTATGTGTTTTAAATTTAAAAAATAAATAAATTATAAGATTGTATTTCTTTATATTTAGTGGTAAAATACGCTTTGTATTATTTTTTAAGGAGGTGCAATATGACTGATAATGAGATAATTATTTATTTAGTAATCTTACTTGTAGTTGTTTTATTATTATATTGGTTTTCTAATAATATAGGTAAACACAAAAAAAATAAAACTAAAAAAGAAATTATTCATAATGAAAAAATAAAACAGCAAGAAATAATTATGCCTCAAGAACCTGTAATTAAAACTAATAATTTACATATTGCTCCTGAATTAGAAAATATCAATAAAACTTTATCTATAGCTGATATTATTGAAAATAAAATACCAGTTGCACCAATTATTCAAAACGAACCAATTATTCCAGTAGAAATTGAACAAAAAAATTTAGATATGGAAAAACCAATTCAAGAAATTGATTATAATCAAGATAATGTTAATAGTTTTGTTATTGGAGAATTAACTGAAGAAGAAACTTATGAAGAAGAAATAAAAGAGGAAGAAAACATTGAACCAGAAGAACAAAGCAAAAGTTCTTTAGCTCCTTTATTAACTACAGCTTTAAGTATTCCTTTATTAAAAAAAGATAAAGAAAAAGATAATTCTGAAAATTATATTAATTATAAACCCAAAGAAAATAATGTAATGAAAGTAGACAATTCAGTTAGCTTAAATAATGAAAAATGTGCTTATTTTCAATATGATTTATTACCAGATTGGTTAAAAGATTTAATGCAAAAAGAAAATTATAATTTAGTAATTACTAATGATGAATCTTTAACTAAAGACTCTGCTGCTTTATTTACTCCAATGGAAAAACAAATGGACCGTTATATGATTTTCCAAGGCGAAAATGAAAAAGAAATAGAACATTCAATTTTAATTACAGTTGGTCATTTTGTCGATAATTATTTAGGTAATTTAGCTGATGCTCCTCAAGAAGAACAAATTGATATTAAACTTTTTTCAGTTAATTCAAATGAATGGCTAGAAATCTATGAAAAAAATAAACATAAATTGAAAAAACAAGGAATATCATCACCAAGTTCATATTTTGCTAATGCATTTCGTAAATATATAATTAGTAAAGAAGAATTAAGAAAAAAAGATAATGCCGCTTTTAAATTTGTTGACCAATGTATGCAGGTTTTAGAATTTCATTATCAAAAAGATTTAGTTGAAAATAATTGCCTTAATTTGGAAGATTTTAAAAACCAAGAAAAAGTTAATAAATTTATAAATATTTATGAAGAACCTCAAGAAGAACAAATAAATAATTTTAATTATTATGAATATAACAATAATAAAAGTCGTTAAAATTAATATTTGCTTTATCACAAATATTGTATTATAATTAATGTGTTATTTCTTTTTTGCGCCCATAGCTCAATTGGATAGAGCGCTAGACTACGGATCTAGAGGTTGGGGGTTCGACTCCCTTTGGGCGTACCAGATTGATACCAAACTCGGAAAAATACGAGTAAAAAATAAAGAACGTACTTGATAAAAGTGCGTTTTTATGTTATGATGTATTTTGTCAAGGAAACTTGCATAAAATAAAAAAGGAACATTCAATATTGCAGTGTTGAGTGTTACCTAATAATTTGGTGTAGCACCTAATTCAAAACTGTTGAGTTAGGTGCACTTTTAATTTAGTATTACGAAAAGTAATACTATAAGTAAAAGGATGATAATGATCAAAGCAAAAATTAAAAAAACACACTTGCAACATAATACAAACTTTATAATCAAAAAAAATTTCAAGTTTTATAATTTTTTATAAAAATATTGCTATTTTTTGATTTTTATGATAGAATTTCAATTGTATTTAAATTTTATTTTTTTATTGACATATTATATATTAGATAAATTTTAAATATCGAGAAGTAGCACAGCTTGGTAGTGCACCTGGTTTGGGACCAGGGGGTCGCAGGTTCGAATCCTGTCTTCTCGAC
>CANRCO010000035.1 GCA_947629125.1 uncultured Bacilli bacterium
ATTCTCAATTTTTTTCATTAAAAAAGACAAATAAGTAAAATTTTTACCTATTTGTCAACAGTCTGAAAATACATTAAATGTATTTTAATTAATTTGTTTAGCTATTAAATATATATCATCAACATTGACTGTTAAGCTATCTTCTTGACCAGATAATAAAGTTAATGTGATATTATCATTACTATTTAAACTAGCGATGATATTACCTTGAATAATTATATCTTGATTCAAAAGTAAATCAATTGTGGTAATTGTACCGGGAATATCTTGATTGTTTTTTTGAACTGCTATAGTAATAGCATCTTCAACTGTGGTAGTTGATACAATAGCTCGATAGCTAATTTCATAAATACCAGAATTAACAATATTTAAAGTGTTATTTGTATAATTTAGATTAGTAGTTGGTAGTTCATTAGCAATTGTGATAATTTGTGGGGTAGTGGGATTTGCTACAATAACATTCGGAGTTTCATCATATAATCCTCCAAAAGAATTTAGGCCATTAGCTGGTCCGGTTGGCCCAATACTACCTTGCTCACCCTGGATACCCTGTGGAATAGTAAAATCTAATATAACATTATTTTCAGTACCAATATTAGTTACTTGAGCCTCAGTCCCAGGAGCTCCAGTTGTCGTTTGATTAACACTAATTGTTGCTGCTGCCATGCCAGTTGGACCAGTGGGTCCTTGCGGTCCCGTCGGACCAGTTATAAAACGGTAACAATTATAATAAACAGTATTTGTTTTATCCATAAAATTCACTCCAATTCATTATATATTATGGGTTTTTATCATAAATGTGAATTTCATTGCTTAAATAAAAACACTCTGTTATAATTATCATAATGGAGAGTAAAGATATGAAAAAAAAGAAAATGAAGTTAAAAGTTGGCAGATTAATCGCCTTTATTATTTTAGTAATTTTAGGTGTTGCTTGTTTATTACTTTTATTAAATCCTACAAAAACTAATAATTTTGTTAATAAAAGTAAAACTGAAAAAGTAAATGGTAATATTACGGAAAATGCTAATCAAGAAAAAGAATATACCATAAAACTCTTAGCTACTGGTGATGGGTTAGTTCATTCTAACATTTATAAATCTTGTTATAAAAATGGTGTTTATGATTTTACAAAACCCGTTTCGTTAATCAAAAATTATATATCAAAAAATAAATATGATTTAGCTTACTATAATCAAGAAACTGTTTTTGGTGGGGCTGATTTAGGTTATTCTGGTTATCCATTATTTAATACACCAAGTGAATATGGTGATGCAATGATTGATGCTGGATTTAATGTTGTATCTTTAGCGACTAATCACTCTTTAGACCGTAGTACAGTTGGAGCAACTAATCATGTTAATTATTGGCAAAATAAAGATGTTTTAGTTAATGGAATGGCTAATAGTTTAGAACAAAGAGATAATATAATTATTAAAGAAAAAAATCATATTAAATACGCTTTACTTTCTTACACAACTTCTACAAATGGTTTAAAAGTACCTAATGATAAACCATATTTATTAAATGTTTATAATGAAGAACAAGTGAAAAAAGATATAACTAGTATAAGAGATAAAGTTGATGTTTTAATAGTTGCTATGCATTGGGGTGTTGAATATACTCATGAACCAACTGCTGAACAAAAACAAATAGCTCAATATTTAGCTAGTTTAGATGTTGATATTGTTTTAGGTAATCATCCTCACGTAATTGAACCATATGAAAAAATAGATGGTACTTTAGTCTTTTACTCTCATGGAAACTTTATTTCTAATCAACCAGAAGAAAGTCAAAAAGTAGGTATGATGAGTTTAATGACCATCACTAAAAAAGTTAAAGATAATGAAAGTACAATTGAAATTAATGATGTTTCTGCCGAATTAATTTATACTTATAATAACGTTCAATTAGGTAGTGATGCTTACTATTTAGTAATACCTTTTAGTGAGATGCATGATGAAACTTATTTAAAAAATTATCAAACTGTACATGAAAAATATGCTAATATAATAAAAAAATATGATAATAGTATTAATGTCTTAGCCGCAGGTTAAACATTGACATAAAGGGACTTATTTTAGTTCTTTTTTCTTGCTTACTAAACACAAATAACTTATAATTATAATAGTTGGGAGAGTCATAATGAAAGGCCGAAAAAAGAAAAATGTTATTCGAGTTAATTTTGGTATTATTTTATTAGTAATGGCATTATTAGTTCTAATAATTTTTAAGCTTGCTTATGTGGTATTAAATAAGACTGTTGACGGCATTGATTTAAAAGAATTTGCTGATGGCAGAAATACTGTTGAAAAAACTTTATATGCTTCTCGTGGTTCTATATTTGATAGAAATGGCGAAGTCCTTGCTCAAAGTGTAAATAGTTATACAGTTATAGCTTATTTATCTTCTACGCGAACTGAAGATGAAAAAAATCCCCAACACGTTGTAGATAAACAATTAACTGCTGATAGTTTAGCTCCAATTATAAATATGTCATCGGAGCGAATATTATCGTTATTAAATAAAAAAGCTTATCAAGTTGAATTAGGTCCTGGAGGACGAAATATAAGTGAACTAACTAAAAAGAAAATAGAACAATTAAATTTACCAGGAATAGATTTTACTGTTAATACAAAGCGTTATTATAAAATGGGAACTTTTGCTTCTTATATTATTGGTTATGCTAAAGAAAATGATAATGGTAAAATAACTGGCGAAATGGGTGTAGAAAAATCCTATAATAGTAAATTAAAAGGTGTTGATGGTTCAAAAAAATACCAAGTAGATGCTTACGGTTATCAAATGCCTAATACACCAGTTTATGAAATTAGTGCTAAACCAGGTAATGATATATATTTAACAATTGATAGTAATATTCAGTTATTTGCTGAAAATGCTATAGCTAAATTAGATAAAGATTATGATTTTAGTTGGATGACTTTTTCTGTAATGGATGCTAAAACTGGTGCGATTGTTGCTAGTGCTACAAGTCCAAATTTTAACTTAAATAAATTAGAAACTTTAACAAGTTATTTAAATCCTTTAGTATCTTATCAATATGAGCCAGGTTCCACTATGAAAATATTTTCTTTTATGGCGGCAATGGAAAATGGAATCTATGATGGTAATGCCACATATCAATCTGGTGAAATTAAAGTAGCAGATGTTGTAATTAAAGACTTTAATGATGTTGGATGGGGTACAATTAATTATGATACTGGTTTTATGTATTCTTCTAATGTTGCTGCATCTAAATTAGCTTTAAAATTGGGTGTAAATAAATTAAAAGATTTTTATTCTAATTTAGGATTTGGTAAAAAAACCGGCATTGAATTACCGGATGAGTTAGCTGGTACTTTAAAATTTACTTATCAATCAGAATTAGCTAATGCTGCTTTTGGTCAAGGTATTACTACAACTCCTGTACAAAATTTACAAGCATTATCGACTATAACTAATGATGGTGAAATGTTAAAACCTTATATTGTTGAAAAAATTGTTGATAATGAGGGTAAAACTGTTTTTGAAGCCAATAAAACATCTTTAGGTAAAAAAATAAGTACTGATACAGTTAATAAAATGAAAGTATTACTTCACCGAGCTGTTTACGAAAGTATAACAACTAATAAATATTATCAACCCAAGACAGTTTCTTTAATTGGTAAGACTGGTACCGCCCAAATTGCTGGTAAAGGTGGTTACTTAAAAGGTGAATATGATTACATTAAAAGTTTTGCTGGAATTTTCCCTGAGGAAGACCCAAAATATATTATTTATGTTTCAGTTAAACAGTATGTTGGACCAATGACACCTTTAGCTGGAGTAGTTAATGATGCTGTAGATGATATAGCTAACTATGCTAATTTAAGTCAAACAGTTACCAAAAGTGATGACACTAAAATAATTACAATTGATAATTATTTAAATAAAAAAGTTGAACAAGTTACTGTAGAATTAGAACAAAAAGGTTTAGTCCCCGTTGTTATTGGTGATGGTAATTTTGTAATTAAAAATTATCCAGAAAAGGGTAAAAAGGCAGTTTTAGGTAACAAAGTATTTTTATTAACTAATAGTAGTTCATATAAAGTGCCAGATTTCTCTGGTTGGAGTAAAAATGAAGCTTTAACTTTTTGTAACTTAGTTAATATTAAATGTAATATGTCTAATAAAGGTAAAGTAGTTAGTCAAAGTATTCCAGCTGGAACGGTTATTGAACCAAATATGGAATTAAATATTGATTTCAATTAATTTATGTATAAAAAAATATAATAAAGAACTTATTAAAAGAAAAGTTAAAAGTTCTTTATTTTTTCTTTGCTAAAAAGTAATTGTTTGATATAATAAAAAAAGATAGAGAGGTTATATACTATGAATCATAATGTAAATCGGGGGGGGGTATTTTAATAAACAAATAGAATACCTCCGAACAAACTTAGTAGGTGAAGTTTATGAGTAGCCTAAAGAAATTTGATTATCGAATCAAAGATAATCGCAAACGAAATATCTTTTTATGTGGAATAATTTTAGTAATAGTCACAATAGTTGGAGTAAAATTATTTAATAGTTATGCAACCTTCAGTAATGAAACAACTACTATTGATTTAGCAAATGGAAATGTTGTAATACCTGCTACTCATTATTTAAAAGAATTAGAAAAAACCAATAAAAACCAATTAGTTTATGATGGAACAACAGATAATAACTTAAGATATATTGGAAAAGACCCAGATAATTATGTTGAATTCAATGGAGAATTATGGCGAATCATTGGAGTTATGAATAATATTGAGAATGAAACAGGTAAGAAAGAAAGTCGAATTAAATTAATAAGAAATGAAGGGCTTGACAATAATATTATATTTGAATGGGATGGTAAGCAAAATATTGGCTCAGCTACAACGACATATGGAAGCAACGATTGGACAGATAGTCAACTTATGATGATGCTGAATCCAGTTGATGTAATAAAAAAAGATTGGAGTAAGCAAGAGACAAAACAATTATATTTAATAGATGAAACAAGTAAGGAAGTAAAAGATATTAATCAAAAAGTATTTTACAAAGAAATAGGAAGCTATTTTAATCGTATAAATGGTTTTAAGCCATATGATACAGGTAGTGACGGAAAATCTCCATATTTAACTGATATAGATTTTACAAATTTAGGCTTACCAGAAGATTTAAAAAACTTAACAGATATAGCTGAATATAATTTAGGTGCGGTAACATATGATAATACACCAAAACAAATATATACAAGAGAAAGAAGCAATACTGTTCCTTCAGAAACAAGTAATCGACCAACTACGTGGTTAGGATATGTAGGCTTAATGTATCCAAGTGACTATGGTTATGCTACTAGCGGAAGCATAGAAATTGGAAAAAAAGACAGAAATAGTTGCTTAGAATTACAAATGAATCCGAATGGATGGGGAAATAGTAGTAATAGCGATTGTAAAAGTAACGACTGGTTGTTAAATAGTGTAAAATCGCAATGGACAATAAGTCCACATGATTCTAACGATTATAGTGTTATATACGTAGATTATGGCGGTTATATTGGCAGCCTATATGCTCATGACACACGGAACACTTATGCTGTTCGACCAGTTTTATATCTAAAATCTTCTGTCAAAATAACTGAAGGAAAAGGGACTAAAGAAGAACCATTTAAAATTTCATTATAGAATGTTATAAATTAATGGAAACAGTTTATTATTGATTTAATTTACTATTGATAAATATAAAAAAATGACATATAATAAAAACGTAGAAACAGCTGAGCTTAGCTCAGGTGACTACGTGTGTACCACCTAAACTAAATTAGGTGGTTTTTCTCATTTAAATATTATAATTATTAATAATAAAAATAATAAAAATAAGATAATAATTTGATAGAAATATTTTTCTTTCATAATTATCCCCACCTTTACTACGAATAACCAAAACCCCCTGTAAAAGTGGTAGTCACCTGTAACTCAGCTGTTTCTAAGGACTCTATTATAAGAATAAAAAAACTAAAGTAAAGAGCTTCGACAAAAGATGTCAAAAGTTCTTTATTTTTTCTTTGCCAAAAAGCTAAATTTTGGTATAATGTAAATGATAAGAGAGGTATGGAACTATGAATCATAATATAAATCGGGGGGGGGTATTTTAATAAACAAATAGAATACCTCAAAGCCTTAGTAGGTGAAATACATGAGTAGCCTAAAGAAATTTGATTATCGAATCAAAGATAATCGTAAACGTAATATTTTTTTATGTGGAATAATTTTAGTAGTAATTACAATAGTTGGAGTAAAACTATATCAAAGTAAAGCTGAATTTACTGGTACATCTAGTGAACTAAATTTAGCAAATGGTAGTGTTGTAATTCCTGGTACTTATTATTTGAAAGAGTTAGCTAAAACAAGTAATGAATTAGTCTATGATGAAACAGTTGATAACAACTTAAGGTATATTGGAAAAGACCCAAATAACTATGTCGAATTCAATGAAGAATTATGGCGCATTATCGGAGTGATGAATAATATTGAAGATGGAACAGGTAAAAAAGAAAGTAGAATTAAATTAATAAGAAACGAATCATTAGGTCAATTTAATTGGGACAATAAACAACCTGGAATAGGTTCCTCAATAAATAATTATGGAAGTAATGATTGGTTGGATTCTCAATTAATGATGATGTTAAATCCAGTTGATGTAGTAAAAGAAAATTGGCAAAATACAGCTAAATCAAATTATGAAATTAATAGCGAAGGCTATGTATTAGATAGTAATAATCATAAAATTTATAAAGGAGTTGGTAGTTATTATAATCATGAAAAAGGTTATATACCAAATATAGTAACTATAACGGAAGAATTTACAGAAGAAGAAGTCGATTTTAGGGAAATTGGTTTAAAAGATGAAAGTAAAATATTAATTGATAGAGCAATATTCAATTTAGGTGTTATAACAAATGCAAAGTTAACTAACGAATATTATATAGATGAAAGAGGTGTAGGATTACCAAATGGAACGCAAAATAGAAAAACATTATGGACAGGTTATATTGGACTAATGTATCCCAGTGATTTTGGATTTGCTACAAGTGGTGGAACGAATAAAACTCGTTTAGAATGTTTAGCAATATCAACTAGTATTTGGAGTAATTCAGAAAATTCTGTATGTTATGTGAATAACTGGTTATATAAACAAGAACAATATCAATGGACAATTTCGCCATATATTGTAGATTCTTATGATGCTATAAGTGTATATCCAACAGGTAGAACATGGGGCCATGTAGCTAATTCAAAAGATTATGTATATCCAGTTGTATACCTTAAACCATCTGTTAAAATAACTGGAGAAGGAACAAAAGAAAATCCATTTAAATTAAGTATTTAATGGTTTTTTTCAATAGGAAAAATTTTCTATTTATTTAATAAACGAAATCTGTTATAATTTAATTAATAATGGAAGGAAGTTTATTGTAGTAATGAAATTATTCAGAATTATTGGTAGAAGTATACGTGATTCATTTCGTAGTGTATTTCGTAATATTACCCTTAGTATGGCTTCAATTATATGTACAACAATTACTTTGATATTAGTCTCATTAGCGATAATTGTTTTATCTAATGTTAATTCATTTGCTAAAGAACTAGAAAGTAATTTAACTATTGTTGTATTCGTTAATAAAGATGCTGATGCTACTGGAGTTAAAAATGTTGAAAATGAAATAAATAATTTAGATAATATTGATTCTTTTACATATATAAGTAAAGATGAAATTAAAGCTGAAATGATGGATGAATCTGCAATATTCAATGAAATAATGGGTAGTTGGACAGCAGAAAAAAATCCTTTACAAGATGAATTTAATATTAAAATAAAAGATATTAAAAAAATTGATGAAACAGCTAAAGATTTAGAAAAAATTGAAAATGTTAGTTATGTTAAATATGGCGAAGCTATTGTCAATAAAGTAGTTAAGGCTTTTGATTGGGTAGAAAAAGGTTCAATTATTGTTGTAGCTGCTTTAATCTTTGTAACTGTATTCTTAGTATCAAATACTATTCGCTTAACAATATTCTCTCGGCGAAATGAAATTGAAATAATGCGTTTAGTTGGTACAAGTAATTTTGCAATTCGATTACCATTCTTATTTGAAGGTTTAATAATAGGTGTTTTAGGTTCAGCACTACCAATAATTATTTCTGTTTATGGATACATATTTGGATTTAATAAATTAGGTGGTCATTTCTATACCAACATAATAACATTGATTAAACCATTACCATTTATCATTTACTTATCAGCATTCCTTGCTTTTGTCGGAGCTGTAGTTGGAGTATTAGGTAGTGCAAGGTCAGTTAGAAAGTATTTGAAAATATGAAAAAGTTAGGTTATTTAATATTTGTAGTTTTTATTGTGGTAGCTTTAGTAGGTCCTCAGTGGATTGATGCTGCTAGTAAAACTTTAGGTGATTATGAAAAAGAATTAGCAAAACTTGAAGGCCAAAAAAAAGAAAATAATGCTTTAACTGCATCAACTAAAAATAATATTGATAAAAAAAGACAAGAAATAACTGCTGCTAATAATGAAATAACTAATAATGAAGCTCGCGTAGAAGCCGCTAAACAAAAGGTAGCAGAAAGTGAACAACAAATTGTAGAAGTTAATCAAGAATTAGATGAATTATTCCGCTTTTTCCAACTTACAAAAGGCGAAAATATATATTTAGAATATTTAGCTAATGCAAATAGTGTTAGTGATTTAATTGAACGGAGTGCCATTGTTGAACAACTTGCTGATTACCAAGATAGTGAATTAGCTCGTTTAAGAGAACTTATTCAAACTAATATTAAGTTACAAGAAGATTTAAAAAATGAAAATGTCGCTTTAGAAAATTCTATTAAAACTTATGAACAAAAAATAACTGAATTAGAAGATTATTTAGATGAATTAGCTGATATTGGCTTGGATATTGATGAACAAATTAGTAGCCAAAAGAAATTAATTGCTCAATATAAAGCAGCTGGATGTAAATCTAGTGATTATGTTGAAACATGTTATTATAATAAATTAGTTAATGCTTCTGGATTTTTACGTCCTTTAACTAGTGGTCGCGTTAATAGTTTATATGGTTATCGTACTAATCCAACACCTAAATTTCACACTGGTCTTGATTTAGGTGTACCTCAAGGAACTAATGTTTATGCTGCTGCTCCTGGAGTAGTTGCGGCAGTAACTTATCATAGTAGTTGTGGAGGTAACCAAGTTTATTTACATCACAATGTTAATGGTAAAGCTTACACTACAAATTATGCCCATTTATTATCGATAAATGTTAAAGTTGGCGAACATGTAACTGCTTCAACAGTTATTGCTCAAAGTGGGGGCGGACCATCAACTTGGTCATATGATAAATGTACAACAGGAGCTCATTTACATTATACGGTTGCTGATGGATATTATTTAGGAGTTGGAGCCAATGGTTATTCATCATACACAACTTATAAAAATAAAACTACGCCGACTGGTAATGCTTCAATAACTGGTATAAAAAATCAAAAAGGCTATACATGGTCAACTCGCGTATTTTAAGATAAAACATTAATTATGTTTTTCTTTTTTATTAAATATATATTTTAGTAAAGGAGAGTTTATTTGAAAAAAAGTAATTTTTTAGAAGGTGCTGTCTTTGCTACTTTAGCTATTATAATTACTAAAGTAATAGGAGTCCTTTATGTCATTCCTTTTTATCGAATGGTGGGGACTCAAGGTGGAGCCTTATACGGTTATGCTTATAATATTTATAATTTATTTTTAATTATCTCTTCAGCAGGGATACCTTTAGCTATAAGTAAATTAACTAGTGAAATAATCGCTTTAAAGCAAGATAATAAAAAAGAGTATATGTTTAGCATTGCTCAAAAAAGTTTATTTTCTTTTTCGGTTGTATGCTTTTTGCTTTGCTTTTGTTTTGCTAATCAAATAGCTTATTTTATAGTAGGAGATTTAAATGGCGCTAATTCTTTAAAAGATGTTGCATTTGTTTTAAGATGTGTATCTTTTGCTTTATTAATTGTTCCTAATTTAAGTATTAATCGCGGCTATTTACAAGGACATAAATATATCCAAGTTGCTTCTTTTAGTCAAGTTTTAGAACAATTTATTCGAATTATTGTTATTCTTTTAGGTTCATTTCTTGTTTTATACGTCTTTCATTCTAGTATTCGTAATGCTGTTGGAGTAGCAGTTTTAGGAGCAGCAGTTTCGGCTTTTGTAACTTACATTTATTTAGCCTACCGAAAAAGTAAAATAAAAAAAGCTCCCGTTACGCAAGAATTAACAAAAGAAGAAAAAAAAGAAGTAAGAAAAAAAATAATTCATTATTGTATACCATTTGTTATTATTAGTGTTGCTAATCATTTATATAATACAACGGATATGATTTTGTTAATAAAGGGTTTAAAAATGGTTGGATTCTCCGGTATTGATATTGAAACTATTAGTGGAATATTTACTACTTGGGGCAATAAATTAATTAGTATTGTTACAGCAATATCTACTGGTTTAGTTATTAGTTTAATTCCCCATGTTGTATCAAGTTATACTTTAAAGAAAACAAATGAAGTAAATAGATACTTTAATAAAGCCTTAAGAATGTTATTATTTGTGGTTTTACCAATTGCTTTATTAACGAGTATTTTTGCAAAAGAAATATGGTCGATTTTCTACAGTGCTAATAAATTTGGTCCAATAATTATGAAATATTTCTTTATCGTTGCATTTATTGATGGAGTCTTTACGGTTATGTGTTCAACTTTGAATTCTTTAAATAAATTTAAATTTATCTATTTAGTTGTTTTAATCGGTTTAGGTTTAAATGCTTTATTAG